>JANMRY010000183.1:0-3610 GCA_031388695.1 Anaeromyxobacter sp.
GCCAAGTCGGCGGGCAACCGGACCATCGAGAAGTCGATCCTCTACGTGCGGGCCAGGATCTCGGAGGGCAAGAACATCGCCGGCCCGCTGGCCGAGACCAAGGTCTTCCCGCCCATGGTGGTCCAGATGATCGGCGTCGGCGAGGCCACCGGCGCCATGGACCAGATGCTCGGCAAGATCGCCGACTTCTACGACGACGAGGTGGACGTGGCGGTGGGCGCCCTCACCAGCGCCATCGAGCCGCTCATGATGGTCTTCCTGGGCGGCACGGTCGGCTACTTCATGATCGCCATGTACCTGCCCATCTTCACCATGGCCGGGAGCATCAAGTAGGACATGGCGGAGCACGCTGGAGCGCCGGGCGACGCGGCGCTCCACAGGAAGCTGGTCTGGCTCACCTTCTTCCGGCTCATCTCGGTGACGGTGCTGCTGGGCGGCACCGTGGTGGTGAGCTGGAAGTCGGGCGAGGCCGAGCAGGCCTTCACGCCGCCCCTCTACGGGCTGGTCATCGGCACCTACCTGGCCGCCCTGGCCTCGGCCTGGTGGCTCCGGCTCGGCAGGCCGCTCCGCCCGCTGGCCCTGACCCAGATCGCCTTCGACGTGGCCACCGCCACCGCGGTGGTGGCCTTCACGGGCTGGACCGAGAGCGTCTTCGTCTTCATGTTCTCGCTCGGCATCGTCAACGGCAGCATCCTGCTCTACCGGCGCGGCGCGGTGACGGCGCTGGGGCTGGCGCTGGTGGCCTACCTGGGCCCGGAGCTGCTGCGGGCCCCGCGCCTCTCGGCCGTCCCCTGGCCGCTCCTCTTCGTCCACGCCGGCGCCTTCGCGGCCACCGCGGCCCTGGCCTCCTACCTGGCCGAGCAGCTCCGCCAGACCGGCGAGCGGCTGGCCGAGCGGGAGGGCGATCTGGCCGCCATCACCGCCCTCCACGAGTCGATCGTGCAGTCGGTGACCAGCGGCCTGCTCACGCTCGACGGGGCCGGGCGGGTCACCTTCCTCAACCGGGCCGCCGAGCAGATGCTCGGCCTGGGCCGGACGGAGGTGCTGGGGCAGCCGGCCGAGCGCTGGTTCGGGGCGCTGCGCGGCGACGTCGCCCGCGGGGAGGCCGACCTGGTGACGCCGGCCGGGGAGACGCTCCGGCTCGGCTACTCCACCTTCCCGCTGGTGGGACGCAAGGGCGCGGCGCTCGGCACCGCCGTCATCTTCCAGGACCTGACCCAGCTGCGCATCATGGAGGAGCGGCTGGACCGCTCGGAGCGCCTGGCCGACCTGGGCCAGCTCTCGGCGGGCCTGGCCCATGAGCTGCGCAACCCGCTGGCCTCGATGATGGGCTCGGTGGAGCTGCTGCGGTCGGCCGGCCTGCGCGACGACGATCGCCGCCTGCTCGACATCGTGCTGCGGGAGGGGGGGCGGCTGGGCCAGCTGGTCACCGAGTTCCTGGCCTTCGCGCGCCCGGGCACGCTGCGGCGAGAGCCGGTGGACCTGGCGGTCCTGGTGGCCCAGACGCTGGAGGCCTTCTCAAATGACCCCGCCGCCGCCGGCGTGACGCTGGAGCGGGCGCTCTCGCCCGCGCCGGTGCGCGGCGATCCCGACCAGCTCCGCCAGGTGCTCTGGAACCTGCTCATCAACGCGGCGCAGGCCCTGGCGGCGCCCGGCCGGGCGGGCGGTACCATCCGGGTGGGGTGCGGCCCGGTCCGGGACGGCGGCGCCGACCTCACGGTGGCGGACGACGGGCCGGGCATCGACCCCGCCGACCGCGCCCGGCTCTTCACGCCGTTCTTCACCACCAAGCCGGCCGGCACCGGCCTGGGGCTGGCCACGGTCCACCGCATCGTGGACGCCCACGGCGGGGCGCTCTCGGTCGACTCGGCGCCGGGTCAGGGGGCGCGCTTCACCGTCCACCTGCCGGCCCCCGGCGCCGCCGAGCCGGAGTAGGATCGCCCCCCATGGCCTCCATCCTGGTGGTCGACGACGAGCCGTCGATGCGCGAGTTCCTCGAGATCCTGCTGCGCAAGCGGGGGCACGAGGTCGCCACCTCGCCGGACCTGGCCGGGGCGCTGGCCCGCCTCGGCCACGGCGGCCTGGACCTGGTCATCAGCGACCTCAGGCTGGGGCGCGAGTCGGGGCTGGACGTGCTCAGGGCCGTCAAGGCCGACAGCCCCGCCACCGAGGTGGTGATGGTGACCGCCTTCGCCACCACCGAGAACGCCATCCAGGCCATGAAGCTGGGGGCCTACGACTATGTCCTCAAGCCCTTCAAGGTGGACGAGCTCCAGCTCGCGGTGGAGAAGGCGCTGGAGCACCGGGCGCTGGTGGCCGAGAACCGGGTGCTGCGCCACCGGGTGGGGGCGCAGAAGGGGCACGAGCTCATCGGGACCTCGGCGGCCATCGAGGAGGTGCGCCAGCTCGTCGACAAGGTGGCGCCGGCCCGCACCACCATCCTGGTCACCGGCGAGAGCGGCACCGGCAAGGAGGTGGTGGCGCGCGCCATCCACGAGCGCGGCGGTCGCGCCGACGCCCCCTTCGTCGCCATCAACTGCGGGGCCATCCCCGAGGGACTCATCGAGTCGGAGCTCTTCGGCCACGAGAAGGGGAGCTTCACCGGCGCCGCCGAGACTCGCAGCGGCCTCTTCGAGGTGGCCGGGGCCGGCACGCTCTTCCTCGACGAGGTGGGCGACCTGCCGCTGCCGCTCCAGGTGAAGCTGCTGCGCACGCTCCAGGAGCGGAAGATCCGGCGGGTGGGCGGCAGCCGCGACATCCCGGTGGCCGCCCGCATCGTGGCCGCCACCAACCGCGACCTGGCCGCCGAGGTGAAGGCCGGTCGCTTCCGCGAGGACCTCTTCTACCGGCTCAACGTGATCCAGGTGCGGCTGCCGGCGCTGCGGGAGCGGCGCCAGGACATCCCCCTCTTCCTGCAGCACTTCCTGGGCGTCTTCGCCGCGGAGCAGGGGCGGGAGCCGCCGCGGCTCTCGGCGGAGGCGGAGCGGGTCCTCACCGGCTGGGACTACCACGGCAACGTGCGGGAGCTCTGCAACCTGGTGGAGCGCGCGGTCACGCTGGCCGACGGGCCGATCATCGAGCCGAAGGTCCTCCCGGCCGGGCTGCACGGGCAGGGCGCCGCCGCCTCGCTGGAGGCGCCGCCCACCCTGCCGGAGGCCGGGCTGGACCTGCAGTCCCACCTCGACCAGGTGGAGCGGGCCATCCTGGAGCAGGCCCTGGCGCGCACCGGCGGCGTCAAGACCGAGGCGGCGCGGCTGCTCAGCCTCACCTTCCGCTCGCTCCGCTACCGCCTGGCCAAGTTCGGCATCGGCGGCGAGCCGCCCGCCCCGCGGGCCTGAGCGGGCGGCGTCCGGTCACCCAGTGGAGCGCCCCTTCCGGACGGCCCGAGCGCTCAGTCCCGGACGGCCGAGCGCTCAGGCCCGGGCGCACCGAGCGCTCAGTCCCGGACGGCCAGCCCCGGACGGCCGAGCGCTCAGTCCCGGACGGCCCGAGCGTAGGGGTGCGCAGCACCCCGGAGTCGAGGGGCGCCCCACCACACCGCGCCCCCAACCGCGCCCCAACCCACGGGGCGACCCGGGGGGGGGGGCGACCCGGTGGGGGACCCGGTGGG
>JANMRY010000186.1:0-3086 GCA_031388695.1 Anaeromyxobacter sp.
GCCACCGGCTCGAAGACCAGGGTCTCGAGCAGGAAGATCACCAGCGCCGCCAGCGCCGAGGCCAGCAGCACCACCAGCACCACCACCTGGAGGCGCAGCTCGTCGACGCCGGCCAGCAGGGGCGAGATCTCGTGGCGCTCCACCACCGCGCCCACCACCTTCCCGTCGGTGTCGAGGAGCGGGAAGATCCCGCGGGTCCAGGTGCGCCCGTCGCGCACCTCGCGCCCCATCAGCCCGGGCTGCTTCGGCACCTGCGCCATCCGCTCCAGCCCGGCCAGCAGGGTGGCGCTGCCGCTGGTGTTGGCGACCTCGAAGAGCTCGGCGCGGGCCTCCCAGAGCTCCGGCTTGCCGTTGATGCGCTGCCAGCTGACCCGGTCGAGCCGGCGCTTGTCGAGCAGCATGCCGAACTCGTCGCCGGTGAGCCGGCTGAGCCGCTCCATGAAGTCGTGGATGTCGCTCCCCAGCTCGACGTAGCCGAGCAGCTTCCCCGCCCTGCGCCAGGGCCGCACCACCCGCACCGCGTAGGCGGTCCGCCCCAGCTCGATGCCGCGGGCCTCGGTGCCGGTGGCCACCGCCTGCCGGAAGCTGGCGCGCCTGACGACGTCGCCGGCCAGCTCCGGCTGGTGGACGCGCAGCCAGACCCCCGCGGCCGGATCGGCCGGGTGGAAGTACCAGTGGGTGACCCCGTGGGCCTCGCTGAGCCGCTTCAGCAGCGGCGCCGCCTCGGCCAGCAGCGCGGCCCGATCCAGCTGCGCGAAGGCGTCGGCGAGCGACTCGTCCCGCTCGATGACGTCGAGCAGCGCCGAGAGCCGGTCCTCCTCGGCCGACTCGATGCTGGCCAGCGCCGAGGCCGCCTGCTGGACCTCGTGCAGCGCGGCCTGCTCGACGCCGCGGTGGTGGACGAAGCGCATCAGCACCGCGATGGCCACGGCGATCAGCATCAGGCCGAGCACCAGCGGGACGATGATCTTGAAGCGGATGGAGCGGAGCACCGCCGCCTCCTCTATCCTGGCCGGCCTAGTAACGAAGCAGCGAGTGGACCCGGGACGGGCCGAGCCGGGCCGCGCCTCCCAGGAAGGTCAAGTCGACCACGAAGGAGAACCCGGCCAGCTCGGCCCGCTGCCGCGCCACCAGCCGGCCGGCCGC
The DNA here is from genome assembly GCA_031388695.1 of Anaeromyxobacter sp. Classification (GTDB taxonomy): domain Bacteria; phylum Myxococcota; class Myxococcia; order Myxococcales; family Anaeromyxobacteraceae; genus JADKCZ01. The sequence continues at coordinate 1,147 of JANMRY010000186.1, forward strand.
CTCGGCGGTGCCGCCGGTGGCCAGCACGTCGTCGAGCACCAGCACCCGCTCGCCGGGCCGGAAGGCGTCCTCGTGGAGCTCCAGGACCGCCTCACCGTACTCCAGCGCGTAGGCCTCGCGGAGGGTCCGCCACGGCAACTTCCCCGGCTTGCGGACGATGGTGAGGCCGGTCCCCAGCACGTAGGCGAGCGGCGCCGCGAAGACGAAGCCGCGGGACTCGATGCCGATGATCTTGTCGAGCCGCTCCCCGCGCCAGCGCTCGGCCAGGGCGTCGATGACCTGCTTGAAGAGGCGCGGGTCGGAGAGGACGGGGGTGATGTCCTTGAAGACCACCCCGGGCTTCGGGAAGTCGGGGACGTCGCGGATGGCGGCGCGGACGGCGTCGAGCATGAGGCTGATCCTTAGCACGGCGTCACGGCAGAAAGAGCAGCGGGTTGCGCGGCCGCGTCCCCTCGCGCACCTCGAAGTGGAGGTGCGGCCCGGAGCTGCGCCCGGTCTGGCCGACCCTGGCGATCGGCTGCCCGGCCTTGACGGCGGCCCCCTCGTCGACCAGCAGCGCGCTGCAGTGGGCGTAGAGGGTCACCAGGCCGGCCTCGTGGCGCAGGATGACGATCGAGCCGTAGCCCGACTGCTCGCCGGCGAAGATCACCGTGCCGGGGGCCGCCGCGCCGATGGTCGTCCCCTCCGGCGCCGAGACGTCGATGCCGTCGTGGCGGCGCCCCGAGCGGACCCCGTAGCGGCCGTAGAGCACCCCCTTGAGCGGCCAGGCCAGCTTGGCCCGGTGCGCCGAGGCCGGCCGCTCCGGCCCTCCACCGGCGGCGGGCGGCGCCGGGCCGGGCCCCCTGCCCCCGCTCCCGGTGGTCTCGTCGAGCCCGACCACCCGGGTGGCGCCGGGGACGAAGAGCTCGGTGCCGACGGCCACCTGCCTCGGGTCGACGATGCCGTTCTCCTCGAGCAGGTCGGCCGGGGCCAGGCCGTAGGCGCGGGCGATGCGGTAGACCGTCTCCCCCTTCCTGACCACGTGGACCACGCCGACCACCTCCGGCTCCTCGTGGTACTCGCTGCCGGACAGGGGGATGGGGGGCTTGCGGGCCGGGGCGGCCTTCCCGGCGGGGGGGCGGAGGATCGGCCTGGGCGCGGCGCAGGCCGTGAGGAGCAGCGCCGCGGCGGCCACGGCCGCCCGCTTCAAGGTCCGGGCTCCCGCGGGAAGCCCGGGAGGTGGAGGCCCTGGAGCAAGGCGAGCGCGGCGAACTCGGTCGCCTCGAGCCGGACCGGGGTCACCGAGGCCAGCCCCTCCTCGATGACGTTGCAGTCGGAGCCGGGGATGTCGTGGTTGATCGCCCCGCCCTCGCCGCCGATCCAGTAGTAGCGCCGGCCGCGCGGGTCGAGCTTCTCCACCACCTCGTTGCCGTAGGTCCGCTTGCCCAGGTTGGCGAGCCGCCAGCCGCGCACCGGGCCGGCCGGGACGTTGAGGTTGAGCAGGAGCGGGCCGGCCGGGCGCGAGGCCACCAGGGCCCGGGCCAGCGCCGCCGCCATCCGGGCCGCCTCGCCGAAGTCGTGGGGTGGTGGCGCGGCCAGCGAGACGGCGATGGCGGGGACGCCGATCAGCGCGGCCTCCATGGCGGCCGCCACCGTGCCCGAGTAGTGGACGTCGTTGCCGAGGTTGGGCCCGTGGTTGATCCCCGAGACCACCAGGTCGGGCCAGCGCCCCTTGAGCACGTGGTTCATGCCCAGGTAGACGGCGTCGGTGGGCGTCCCGTCGACGGCGTACCAGCGGGGGGACACCTCGTGGAGCCGCAGCGGGCGGTGGAGCGAGATGGCGTGGGAGGAGGCCGACTGCTCGCGATCGGGGGCGCAGACCCAGACCTCGTCACCCTCGAAGGCGGCGGCCAGGGCACGCAGCCCGGCCGCGTGGACACCGTCGTCGTTGGAGAGGAGGA
>JANMRY010000009.1:0-16703 GCA_031388695.1 Anaeromyxobacter sp.
TAGCAGACGGCCGAGTTGGCGGCGCTGCCCCGCCCCTGGCAGAGGATGCCGCGCTCCCGCGCGAAGCGGACCACGTCCCAGACGGTCAGGAAGTAGCTGGCGTAGCCGAGCTGGTCGACCAGCGTCAGCTCCTTCTCGAGCTGCCGGGCCACGTCCTCCGGCGGCTCGCCGCCGTAGCGCCAGCGCCCCCCTTCGCGCACCAGGGTGCGCAAGAGCGCCATGCCGGTCAGCGGCTCGTCGGTCGGGGTCGAGGTCGGGGTCGAGGTCGGGGTCGAGGTCGGGGTCGAGGCCCCGCGCGTGGTCCGCAGCCGGGTGACCAGCTGCGGGGCCACCGAGCGCTCGGCCTGGGCCGGGCTCGACATGGCGACCGCCGCCCCGGCCTGCAGCGCCGCCGCCTCGACCAGCACCGGCGGCAGCGGGTGCTCGCCGCGGATCTCCTCCATGCGGAAGCGGCAGCGGGCCGCGATCTCCACGCTCGCCTCCAGCCCCGCCGGGAAGTCGGCCCAGAGCCGCGCCATCTCCTCCGGACCCTTGAGCGTCCGCTCGGCGTTGGGGGCGAGCCGGCGACCGGCCTTGTCGATGGTGGTCCCGAGCCGAATGCAGGTGAGGACGTCCTGCAGCACCTGGCGCTGCCGCGCGTGGGTCTCGACGTCGTTGACCACCGCCACCTGGAGGCCGAGCCGCTCGCCCATGCTGCGCGAGGCGGCCACCCGGGCCTCGTCGCCGGCCACGTGGTGGCGCGAGACGGTGAGCGCCAGCCGCCGGCCGAAGAGGTCGCGCAGCTGCGCCGCCGCCTCGCCGTCGTGGCCGCCGTAGAGCGCGAAGAGCCCGCCGGCCCGCTCCCCCAGCAGCCGCTGCGCCACCCGCACCGCCTCCGGCTCGCGCCGCCCCTGCGCCGCGGTGGCCGGATCGCCCCCGTGGGCCGCGGTGATGAGCCGGCAGAGGTTGGCGTACCCCTCGCGGTCGAGCGCCAGCAGCGTCAGCCAGCCGGGCCGGCCGCGCCCGAGATCGGCCACCGCCAGCTCGGCGCCGACCAGCAGCGGGAAGCCGAGCCGCTTCGCCTCGACGTGGGCCTTGACGACCCCCTGCAGCCCGTTCCGGTCGGCCAGCGCCAGCGCCGAGAGCCCCAGCTCGGCGGCGCGCGCCACCAGCTCCTCGGGGTGGCTCGCCCCCTCCAGGAAGGAGTAGCAGGAGCGGCAGCGCAGCTCGGCGTAGCGGGGGGTGGCCATGGTTAGTGCCCCACCCCAGGCGAGATGCCTACTGCGAGAGCCGATCCTCTCGCTGCGTCAGGCGGCCTCGTCGGTCCGCTGCTCAGCGTAGCGCTACTACGCTTCCGCTGCTCCCGCCTCGGGCGCCAGCCTCGCTTCGGTCTCTGCTCTCTCGTCACGTCATCTCGCCTGGGGTGGGGCACTAGTCGAAGAAGCCGTGGAGGTGGAGGCGGCCGTCGGCCCCGTCCCGGTAGATCCAGCAGTCGCCCAGCCCCTCGACGCGGGCCCGGTAATAGTCGCGGTCGAAGGGGGCGCTCCACCACTCACCGCGCAGCCGCTCCGGCCCCTCGAAGGAGAGGACGGCGTGCACCTCGGCCCCGAGCCGGACGGCGCTGACCCGCCCGCCCTCGCCGGTCGCCACCAGCAGCCGGGGCTCGCTGAGCAGCCGCGTCGGCCGCTGCGCCGCGCCTTCGTCGAGCCGCGCCTCGTCCCCCACCCTTCGCGTCCGCGCCCCGCTCGACGAGGGGCCCTCCTCGCCGGCCCGCGCCGCCAGCGCCCTGGGCTGGCGCGCCGCCGCCACGAACGGCACCGGCTGCCAGGCCGCCTCGGGCCGGTAGCGGGCCACCGGCTCGGCCGCCACCACCGCCCCGTCGCCGAGCCGGCCGGAGAGGCGGGCCAGCACCGTCTCGAGCGCCGCCTGGGCCTCGGGCCGGTCGCCGAGCGCCAGCTGCGCCGCCCGCAGCAGCACCACCTCGACCACCGAGAGCCGGACCGCGACCACCGCCCCGGGGAGCCGCAGCGCCATGATCCGGTCGCGCGAGGCGAGCAGCCAGCGGGCCCCCGAGGCCGAGGGCTGGGCCAGCGGGATGGAGAGCCGCTCCTCGCCGCGCGGGTCGAGCCGGAGCGTCACGGTGAGCCGGCTCGCCCCGAGCCCGCGCCCGCTGAGGCGCGCCGCCACCCGGTCGGCCAGCCTTTTGAGCACGAAGAGGACCGGCTCGGCCCCCTCGGCCGGCCCCTCCAGCTCGATCGCCTCGTCGGGGAGCGTCGCCGGCAGGTACGGGACCAGCGGCGTGGTGTCCTCGCCGCGCGCCAGCCGGGCCGCCGCCGCGCCGGCCTGGCCGAAGCGGAGCGCCAGCCCCTCGACCGGCAGCCGCGCCAGCCCCCCCACGTCGGCCACGCCGACCGCGTGCAGCTTCTCGACCACCGCCGGTCCGAGCCCGAGCGCCGCGAGCGGCAGCGGCGCCAGCGCCAGCGCCTCCTCTCCCGGAGCCACCCGGAGCAGCGCACCGGGCCCAGACCTGGCGGGCCCGGCGCCGTGGCGGGCCAGCGCCAGCGAGGGGCCTCGCCCGCAGGCGGCCGCCGCACGGACCGTGAAGCCGAGCTCGCCGGCCAGCGCCCGGGCCTGGGCCAGCAGCCGCACCTCGGGCTCCGGCTCGGCGCCGGCCAGCAGGTGGGCGGCGCTGGCGTCGAGCAGCAGCGCGTCGGGGGCGGAGATCTCGACCGCCGGGGCGATCGCCAGCAGCGCCTCGGCCAGGGCGCGCAGCGCGGCCAGATCGGCGGCCGGCGCGTGGGGGACGGCCAGCAGCGGACCGCAGGCGGCCAGCGCCTCGGCCAGCGTCTGGCCGGCGCGGACCCCGGCGGCGCGCGCCGCCTCGTCGCAGCAGCGGACCCGCCCCTCCACCACCACCGCCACCGGCCGGTCGCCGCTCGTCTCCCGGGCTCGCGCCAGCCGCTGCAGCGGCAGGCCGGGCAGCCAGAGCGCCAGCAGGCGTGGCCCGGCCGGCGGGAGATCGAGTGCGAAGGTGGAGGCTGCGCGTGGCATGGACCGGCTCCGGACAGACGACGCTACTGCTCGTCTGTTCAGTTATCAAGCCGGTCTGACAGTTGCCTCTCGGGGAGGTGCGCGACGCTGCTCAAGACACCCGAATGCGGTCCCTCTTTCGCGAGTTCTGACGTCAGAATTCGCCAATGGGGGAGGATGGGCACTCCATCGGGGGAGGTCGATCCGGACTGGAAGCAGCGCTGTCCCCAGTCCAAACGTTTGGACTCCAGGTCGGCCGCCCTACCGCTCCGTGAAGACGTACTCGTGCTGGGCGTCGCGGATGATGAGCGTGCGCTTCGCTCCGCCGCCGCCGACGACGAACTCGAAGCCGGTGACCCCCGGTGCGACGGTGAGGAAGGAGACGGTGCCGTCCGGGTTCTTGCGGCTGGCCATCTCGCTGCGCCATTCGCCGAAGTCGAAGGTGGTGACGCCGCCGGCCTGGCGCACCGCGATCTCACCGAGCGCGTCGCTGGCGTAGCGGCCGGCCAGCTTGCCGGCCTCGGCCGGATCGGCCGGCACGGTGAGCAGCTTCCGCTCGGCGGCCAACTGCTGAAAGAGGGCTTTGGCCCGCGCCGCCAGGTCGGCGTCGGCCTCCGGCCTGCCGTCGAAGAGCAGCTCCAGCAGCTTGCGCTGGAAGATCGAGTGGAGCATCCAGCCGGTGTCGGAGTTGGTCAGGATGACCGCCCCGACGCCGTGCTCCGGCAGCCAGAGCATCTGTGTCTGGTAGCCGATCAAGGAGCCGCCGTGGTCCACCACCGGCGTGCCGTACTTGGTGCTCACGCCGAGCCCCATGCCGTAGGTGTCATCCTTGCCGATGGTGACCTGCGGCGCACGCCGCTCCAGGAGCGGGGCCCTGGCGATGTAGCGCTTCCCGCCCGGCAGCACCCCCTCGGCCAGCTCGACCGAGACGTACCGCAGCATGTCCCGCACGTTGCTCCAGGCAGCCCCGGCCGGCCGCAGCGGGATGACCGCGTAGTTGATCTCCATGACCGCCTTGGCCGGCTTCCCGTCGATGTCAGGGGCGTGACCGGTGGCGTGGTTCCCCTTCAAGGCCCTGGCGTAGTCGAAGGTGGTGGCCTTCATGCCGAGCGGCTCGAAGACGCGGGTCCGCATCGCCGCATCGTAGGCCGCGCCGAGGTCCAGCTTCGGGTAGAGCACGTGGCCGCCCACGAAGCCGCCGGCGCCGGCCATGGCGTTGGAGTACTGGAACATCTCGCCGAACGTGCTGGTCGGCTGCATGGTGCCGAGCGTGGCCATCGCCCCCGCGGGCGTCACCCCCTTGAACTGGAGGAGCCACTCCAGGTCCTGGCGCGGCAGGCCGGTGCAGGCACAGACCAGGTGCTTCACCAAAACCTGGCGGGTCGTCTCCGGATCGCCCAGCTTGAAGCTCGGCAGCAGCGTGGTGACCGGGGTCTCCCAGCCGATCTTCTTCTCATCGACCAGCTTGGCCAGCATCAGCGTGGTGAGCGCCTTGGTGTTGGAGGCGACCATGAAGAGCGTATCGGCGTCCGGCTTCCGTGGCTTGCCCAGCTCGCGCACGCCGAAGCCGCCGGCGAAGACCGTCTTGCCGTCCTGCACCAGGCCGAGCGCCACGCCCGGGACGCGCAGTTCCTTCATGGCCGTCTCGACCCAGGCGTTGAGCCGGGCCAGCCGCTCGGCGTCGAGCCGGTGGGCCTTCTTGCCGGCGAACGACTCGCGGGCGTACCCCTTGGGGAAGAGCCGGCCGAAGATCAGCGAGACGGCCGCGCTCCGCTTCTCGCCGACCGCCTGGGCCATGTCGTAGATGATGACGGTCCAGACCTCGCCGGCGCGCCGGGGGTAGGCGCCGACGTCGCGCTTCTCGTTGGGGGAGATCTGGTATTCGTACGCGCGGCGGCTGCTCCAGCCGTCCTTGTCCGGGGCGTCGGTCGTGACCTTGAGCGGCCAGCTCGCCCCGGGCCGGTAGGCGGCCCAGGCGGCGGCCACGGCGGCGTCGGCGTCGGGTGCGCGAACGTCGACGAGGGCGATGAAGGAGCCCCCCTCCGGTGCCTCGAGGATGGTGGCCTGGCCGCGCACGGCGATCGACCAGCCGGCCGGGGCGATGAAGCTGGCCCCCTCGACCGTGCTCCTGGGCGTGTCGGCGGCCAGCACCTCGGGCGGCGGTGGTGCGGGTGGAGGTGCGACCGCGGGTGGAGCGGCGGCCGCGGGCGGCGCCGGCCGGACGGAGGGCGCCGGGGTGGAGCAGGCGCAGAGTGCAGCGACACAACCAGTGAGAAGTGCGCGCATGGGGCGGACCCTAGCGACCTCGACGCTGGGTGTAAAGGGCGGCCCGGCGCCGGCCCCTGGCCAGCGGGGAGTGGGCGCTCGGCAGCGGCACCAGTTACCCGAATGCGGTCCCTCTTTCGCAACTTCGGACGCCCGAAGTTGCGTTTGGTGGAGGGGGACGACGCCCGAGGTCACTCGCCAGTGAGCGCCGAGAGCTTGAGTCCCTCAACGCGCTCGAAATGCTTGCGATTCCTGGTGAGCAGAACTCCGTCGTTGGCGATGCATACTGCAGCGATCATGTAGTCGGCCATCCCGATGGCCTGGCCTTGCCTCTCGAGCTGTTGCCGGAGGCCCGCCGCGATTCGAGCCTCCTCGGGACCGAACGAGAAGAGCGTCATGGCGTCGAGGAGCGTGTCGATCCCCTTCCTCTGATTCGAGGTCTGGGCAGCCGACCGAAGCTCGAACGCGGTGATTGCGGTGGTACCGAAGGACCTGGTCTCGAGCTCGAGCTCGACCCGCTTCGCCGCACCACCTCGCCCGCGCAGGAAGTCGATGAGGACATCGGTGTCGGCGATGATCACCGCCACACCTCGCGCAGCTTCCCGACCGACTCCTGCAGGGCATCTGCTTCCTCGTCGGAGAAGCTGCCCTTGACCCGGAGTGCGCTGGCGACGGCCTCGCGCCGTGCCCGGTGCTGCTTCATGTAGAGGTCCAGCGCCTCTCGGATGAGCGAGGAGAACCCCTTCTCACCGCGCTGAGCGGCGAGCTTGAGGAGCTGTGCCCGCTGTTCGTCGTTGATCTCGACCGTGGTCCTCATGGCAAAAGGATACATGCATGTGCATGCTGCTGCAAGCGCGGGGGCCGCACAGCAACCCGAATGCGGCCCCTCTTTCGCAACTTCGGACGCCCGAAGTTGCCTTTGAGGGAGGACGTGACGTCAGAACCAACCCAGAGTGCGTGCCGCCCTTCACGCCGCGTTGACACTGCCCGCCCGCGCCGCCCTGCCCTGCGGCTCGGCCCGCCGCGCCAGGATCCGCCCCTGCTCGCTGCGCAGCTCGAGCCGCACCAGCGCCGGCGGCCGCAGCGCCGCGTTGGGCGCCGAGAGCCAGAGCCCGACCGACCCGCCCTGCTCCGCCGCCGTCACCAGCCGGCGCAGCGCCGTCTCGGCGCCGCGGAAGGCCCTCCCGGCCGGGACGTCGAGGGCCACCGCGGCGAAGGCCCCCGAGCCGAGCAGCGCCTCAGCCGCCCAGAGCGCCAGCCGGAACCCCTCCTCGCCGCCGGGCGGCCTGACGATCAGCAGCCGCCCGAGGTCGACGCCGAGCGCCGCCGCGGCCGGCGGGTAGAGCTCGCCGCGCCCGTCGATGAAGGCGCCCAGCGCGCCGCGCGGCAGCCGGGCCATGGTGGCGAGCGCCACCGCCGTCTTGCCGCTCGACGGCCCGCCCCGCAGCTCGGAGAGGGCGCCGCAGGGGAAGCCGCCCGGCAGCAGCGCGTCGATCGCCTCGAGCCCGCAGACGAGCTGCCCCTCGCGCCGCGCCGGCCGGCGCTCGATCCGCTTGATCTCGTCGCGGAGGCGCGCGAGCAGGGCTGGGGTGGGCTCGACGAGGGACATGTGGACCGGCTCCGAGCAGGCGATGATACTGCTCGCCCGTTCAGTTATCAAGCCGGCCCGACAGTGCGGAGCCCTCGCCGCCCTCACTGCCCCGCTGCGCAGCGCCCTCGGCCGCCGCGCGCCCCCTACCCCGCCGACTGCTTCTCCTGCTTCTCCTGCTGGGCCGCGATCTCGGCCCGCACTTTCTCCATGTCGAGCGCCTTGACCTGCGTGATCAGGTCCTCGAGCGCCGCCGCCGGCAGCGCCCCGGGCTGCGAGAAGAGCAGCACCTGGTCGCGCATGATCATCAGCGTCGGGATGGAGCGGATCTGGAACGAGCCGGCCAGTTCCTGCTGCGCCTCGGTGTCGATCTTGCCGAAGACGATCTCCGGGTGCGCCGCCGCCGCCTTCTCGAAGGTCGGGGCGAAGGCCCGGCACGGCCCGCACCAGGCGGCCCACCAGTCGAGCAGGACGATGCCGTCGCGCTCCACCAGCTGCTTGAAGTTCTCGCCGGTCACCTCGACGGTGGTGCCACCCTGCGCCGCGCTCATGGTGTCGCTCCCGGCGCCCCGCCGTCCATTCGGCTCGCGGGCGCCCTGTTCACCCGAGAGCCCATAACGCCGGAAAGGGTTCGCGGCAGGCCCGGGGAGGACCTGCCGCGATGAGGAGACGGTGGCGAGGTGAGCGGTTCAGCGAGAGGCGAGCGCGGACGGGAGCTTGGCGCCGCCGGCGGCGCGGCACTCGCCCATGGCGTAGAGGCTCTGCGTGGTGCAGGCCTGGGTGCAGTCGAACCGTTCATCGGCCTGCTCGCCGGCCGCGAAGGCGGCGTCGCAGCGGGCGTCGCACTGGCGCGCGCTCGGGATGAAGGCGGCGCGGCACTGGTAGGAGGCGGTGGTCTCACCCCGCAGTGGCGAGACCGGCTCGCCGGCCTGGGCGAGTCCAACGAGTCCTACGGCGAGGAAGATGGCGGCTGCGACCCTGGGCATCATGGAGTTGGCCCTCCTGCGTTCTTAACCAACTCCTGGATGGAAGGACCGTGCCGATCGCCGGGCCAGCAAGATCAGCCACATGCCGGGCTCCTGTCCCGGTTTCCAGTGACCCGGCGGACGGGAGACCCACTGGACCGCCTGCCGACAGGAGGGTTCCAGGCGCACCCCGGCCTCCATGGGCGCACCTGGAGGTGGACCTGCGACGAGGCGCGAGCGCGGACGGCCGGGCTACCGCGCCGGCGGGTACTTGTGCAGCTTGCGCTGCAGCGAGCGGCGGTGGATCCCGAGCCGCCGGGCCGCCTCGGAGATGTTGTTGCCGCAGTCGGTCAGCACCCGCTGGATGTGCTCCCACTCGGCGCGGGCCAGCGACGGGGTCTCGGCCCCCGACTTGGGCGCGGTGGTGTCCTTGCCCATGAGCGCCGCCAGGATCTCGTCGGCGTCGGCCGGCTTGGGCAGGTAGCCGACCGCCCCCTCGCGCACCGCCTGGACGGCGGTGGCGATGCTCCCGTAGCCGGTCAGCATCAGCACCCGGGTGGCCGGGTCCTGGTGGCGCAGCTCCCGCAGCAGCTCCAGCCCGGACATCCCCGGCATCTTCAGGTCGAGCACCGCCAGCTCCGGCGACTCGACGGCCACCTCGCGCAGCGCCTCGGTGGCGTTGCCGGCGGTCTTGACTTCGTAGCCGCGCGAGCGGAGCGCCTGGGCCAGCCGCTCCCGCAGCACCTCGTCGTCGTCCACCAGCAGGATGCTCGGCAGGCTGTCGCGTCCAACCTCGACGTTCTGGGTCATGCGGTGCTCCTCTCGCCGGCCTGGGCGGCCGGCAGCTCGAGACGTGCCTCGGTCCCGCGCTCCGGGCTCGAGGTGATGTGGAACTCCCCGCCCAGCTGCTCGGCGAGGGCCCGGGTGAGGAAGAGGCCGAGCCCCATCCCCTGCCCGGGAACCTTGGTGGTGAAGAAGGGCTCGCCGACGCGGGCCAGGACCTCGGGGGCCATGCCGCCGCCGTGGTCGATGACGGTGGCCCGAACCCGGCCGGCCAGCGTCGCCTCGAGCCGCAAGGTGACGTTGGACTCGGCGCTGGAGGCCTGCAGGGCGTTCTTGAGCAGGCCGCGCAGGGCGTCGGCCAGGGCCCGGGGCGGGCCGACCAGCGAGACCGCGTCGATGCCTGGGGCCCGCTCGTGGACCACGCGGGCCGCGCCCGGCAGCCCGTCGAGCGCCGCGGCCACCCAGGTGGAGACCGGCTGGGCCCGCAGCGGCTCTCCCACCTGCTCGCCGGCCTGGCCGGCCATCCGGTCGAGGATCTCGCGGCAGCGGGAGACCTGGTCACGGATCAGCATCAGGTCGCGCGCCACCTCGTCGCTCACGGTGGTGCCGAGGTTCCGCTGCAGCTCCTTGGCGACGACGATGATGGTGGAGAGCGGCGTGGAGAGCTCGTGGGCCGCGCCGGCCGCCAGCGTCGCCAGCGAGGCGAGCTTCTCCCGGCGATCGGCCTGGGCGCGGGCCTGCTGCAGCTCGCGCTCGCGGTCGGCCAGCGCCAGGGCGACGCGCCGCACGAAGTAGACGATGAAGATGGCGGCCAGCGCCAGCGCCACCCAGGAGGCCCGCACGTGGGCCACCAGGATCGCCTCCGGCGAGAGACCGAAGCGGACGTGGTGGGCGACGCCTGTGAACCATTCGTGGAGGAAGAGCGAGGCGAAGCCGAGCAGCGACACCGCCATCAGCACCCAGGACCAGCGCCCCGGGAGCAGCACCGCCGCCAGCGCCACGTTGACGAGGTAGAGCGTGGAGTACGGGTTGGCGGCGCCGCCGGTCAGGTCGAGCAGCACCGTCAGCACCGCGGCGTCGAGCACCATCACCGTCGCCATCATCGACTCGGTGACGTGGGCGGTGCGGGCCCAGGAGCGCAGCACCAGGTTGCCGATCACCTCGGCGGTGAGCAGCGCCATGATGTGCGGGATGGGCAGGTCGAACTCGGTCCAGAGCTCGGCCAGCCCGACGATCAGCACCTGTCCGAGGATGGCCCACCAGTGGAGCTGGACCAGCCAGGAGAGCTTGAGCCGGCCACCCTCGGCGAGCGCGTCGCCGCCCAGCGCCTGGCCGGAACCCGGCAGGGCGGAGAGGACGCGTTCCAACGCGGCGCGCTTGGGTGTGCTTGACGTCATTTCGGAGGGGACCGCACCCGAAGGTAGCACAGCAGAATGGCCCCGCCGCGTGGCGCGGCCCTAAGTCGCACCTCCCGCCAGGCCAGGCCGGAGCGACCCTGCCTTGACGCCTCGCCGAGAGGCCTCTAGCGTCGCAAGATGAAGCGAGGACGGAGGAAATCGGTCGCCACGGCGCTGGCCGAGGTGCTCGGAAAGCACCGGGAGACCGGTGACGCTGCCATCGCCGCCGCCTTCGCCGAGGCCTGCGGCCCCCAGCTGATCCGGGTGGCCTCCTTCCGGGGCGTCATGCGCGACGGGAGGCTCCTGGTGCTGGCGACCGGGCCGGAGTGGGCGGCGCAGCTCTCCGCGCTCGGCGACGAGATCTGCGGTCGCATCAACGCCCGGCTCGGGAGGACGGCGGCTCGCGGGCTCGACGTCCGCGTCGGCGAGCTTGGGAGGGGTCCCTGAACCAGCGCCGGCCCGCCCTGCTCCTCCTGCTGGCGCTCGCCGCCGGCTGCGCCGCCACCGGCGGAGGGCGCCCGGCGCAGCGCGGTGCGCCGTATGCCCAGGGTGCACCGGCGGACCCGGCAGTGGCCGCTCCGCTTCCGGCCCCTTCGTCGCTCCGCTACGGCGTCGAGCCGGAGCTGACCTTCTCCCCGGTCGAGCTGCGCGCCATGGAGGTGGCCGCCCCGCACTTCAGGCGCCCCGGGGACCCTCCCCCGAGCCGCTCCCCTTCCCTCGCCATGGCGGCGAGGGTCCTCGCCACCCAGGCGGCCGACGGAGTGGCGGCGCCGCTGGCGAGGAGCCGCGTGCGCGGCGCGCTCTGGAACGCCGCCGCCTCCGACCCGGCGCCGCTCGCCTACCTGGTCTCCGGCCCACCGGGCCGCGTCGCCGAGGCCCTGCCCCCCATCATCGCCTCCACCTCGAGCGCCACCCACCTCGGCGCCGGGCTGGTGGAGCGCAACGGCACCGCCTGGCTGGTGCTGCTCGCCTCGCCGCGGCGCGCGCCCCTCCGCCCCTTCCCGCGCGCCGTGCCGGTCGGCGCCACCGCGCTCCTCGAAGGCGAGCTGGTCACGGGGATGGCCGAGCCGCGCCTCTTCGTCACCGCGCCGGACGGCACGGCGCGGGAGCGGCCGGTCACCGGGACGCGCCGCTTCAGCGCCGAGCTGCGCTTCGATAAGGCCGGCCGCTGGCTGGTCGAGGTGGTGGGTCGCGGTCCCAACGGCCCGGAGGTGCTGGCCCTGATGGCCGTCAGCGCCGGCGTCGAGCCGCCCGAGCCGGTGGCGGCGGTGAACGAACCCGACCCGGTCGACCCGGCCGCCGCGGAGGAGCTGGTGCTGGCCGCCATGAACGCGACGCGGCGGCGGCACGGCCTCCCCCCGCTGGAGCCGTCGCCCGCCCTGAACTCGGTGGCCCGCGCGCACAGCCACGACATGCTGCGCTCCGGGCTGCTGGCCCACCAGCTGCCAGGCGGCGCCAGCACCGTCGAGCGGGTGCGCCGGGCGCGGGTCGCTTACCGCAAGGTGCTGGAGAACGTCGCCAAGGGGACGACGGCGCTGGCCGCGCACGAGGAGATCGAAGGGAGCCCGGCCCACCGTGAGAACCTGCTGGCGGTCGGGCCGACCCTGGCCGGCGTCGGCATCGCCCGCGGCGTCCTGCCGGGCGGCGGACCGGTGGTCTACCTGACCGAGGTGTTCGTGGAGCCGCCGGCAGAGCCGCGAAGCCCGCTCAGCACCTTGAACGGCGTGGAGCTCCGGTGAGCCGCCTGGCCGGCGACCGGCTAGGCGAAGCGGCGCTGCGTGGCGAAGGCGTCGATGCTGTCGGCCTCGCCCGGGCCGACCTGGCTCAGCTCGCAGCGGCTGCAGCACCAGCTGTTCCACCCCTGGCGGATCGCCTCGTCGAGGCAGTCGTCGTAGTGGACGCAGAAGAGGTTGCGTTGACCGTCGAGCACGCGGTCGGGGTTGATGAGCGTGACCAGTTCCGAGGGACAGGGCTTGGGGAGCACGTTGACCTCCTGGCCGCTGGCGCAGCAGCCACCTCGTCTTCACTGCACGCTGGCCGTCGCTCGCGCGGTGGCCAGGCCGGGGGATCCTTCGTCCATAGCGCATCGCGATCCGACCAGACAACCCCCCCCACGCGCGGACGGGCAGCACGCTCGGTGGCCATGCTGCTTGCCCTGCTCGCCGCCTCGCCGACCCTGGCCCGGGAGCCGTTCTGCGACGCGCTCGACCGGCTCGGCGGGGCCGCCGAGGCGCTGCGCCGGGGCGACCCTGGAGCGGCGGCCAGGCTGGCCCGCGGAGCCCAGGAGGCCCTCCCGGCCGGGCCGATCCTCGACCAGGCGGCCGCCATCCTGGTCTCGCTGGCTGCGCCTCCGCCCGGCGGCGAGCCGGCCACGGGGCAGGCCGAGCCCGGAGCCGACGAGCGGCTGCTCAACGCCGAGCGGCTGCTGCTCCAGGGGGAGACCGACGCGTCGCTCGCAGAAGCGGAGCTGGCGGGCAGCAGCGCCCCCCCGGCGCTGGCCGGGCGGGCCGGCCTCGCCCGGGGGCTGGCGCTGGCGGCGCTGGGGCGCTTCGAGGAGGCGGTCGAGCTGGCCCGGCCACTCGCCCAGGATCCCGACCCCGGGCTGAGGCGCGGTGCCCGCTGGCTGCTGGCCCGCGCCGCGGCGCGGGCCGGGCGGACTGAAGAGGCGACCGCGCACTACGCCGCCGTGGCCGCCGGCCAGGCCACGGTGCCGGGCATCGGGGCGCGCAAGAACCTGGAGCTGGGCGACGAGGCGGCCTACCTGGCGGCCTGGCTCTGGTACGACGCCGGGGCCTATCCCCGCGCCGTGGAGCGGCTCGACGCCTTCGCGCGGGCCCGCCCCGGCTCGCCGCGCGCCGACGACGCCCGCTGGTTCGCCGCCTGGTCGACGCTGCGCGCCGGTGACCGGCGCGGCGCCCAGGCCAGGCTGGCGCGGCTCGCGGCCGGCTCCCGCGCCGACGCCGCGCTCTACTGGCTGGGGCGGCTCTCGGGGAGCCGCGAGCGGCTGCGGCGGGCCGCGCTGGCCGGCGGCGACGGGTGGTACGGCTGGCTGGCGCGGCGCCGGCTCGAGCAGCTCCGCGCCGTGCCACCGCCCACCTCGACGCTCGACCTGCCGGCCGGCGACCTCGAGCCGACCGAGGCCGGTTTGGCCAGGCTCCGCCCCGCGGTCGTGCTCCTCGCCAGCGGCCGGCGCGAGGCGGCGGTGCGCGAGCTCGAGGCCCAGGCCCGGGCCGGCGCCGACCGGTCGACCGTGGTCGAAATCTGCCGGCTCGCCACCTTCGCCGGTGAGCCGGCGCTCGCCTTCCGGGTGGCGCGGGACCAGCTCGGCCAGGCTCGCCTGAGTGAGCGCTGGCTCTACCCGGCCGCCTTCGAGGGACCGGTCGCAGCCGCCGCGCAGGCGGCCGGCGTCGACGAGGCGCTGCTGCTGGCGCTGGTGCGGCGCGAGTCGGGGTTCCGACCCGAGGCGCGCAGCCTGGCCGGGGCGCTCGGGCTCGGGCAGCTGCTCCCGCGGACCGCGGCGCGGCTCGGGGTCCTGGCCGGGCTCGACGCCGACCCGGCCGAGCGGCTGGCCGAGCGGCTGGCCGAGCCGGCCACCAACCTGGCGCTGGCCGCCCTCTACCTCGGCCTGCTGCGCGATCGCTTCGGCAGCGACGTGGTGGCGCTGGCCGCCTACAACGCCGGTCCGGCCGCCCCGGCCGGCTGGGGGCGGGCCGCCACGCCGCTCGACGAGTGGGTCGAGAACGTGCCCTACAAGGAGACCCGCAACTACCTGAAGCTGGTGCTGGCCGCGCGGGAGGTCTACCGGCGGCGACAGGGGCTGCCCCCGCTGCTCGACCCGGCCGCGCTGGTGAGCGTCGCCGGCGAGGGGGTGGCCTTCTAGCTCGCGGCCGGGCCCGGGGCGCCGCCCGCGGTGGCCGCGCCCGCGGTGGTCTCGCCCTCGCGCAGGGCGGCGTCGATCGCCTCGCCGAGCCGTCGCAGCACCTGCGGCGTGACCCCGGAGATCTTCTCCAGCACCGCCCGCGAGGCCGGCCGGACCTTGGCGATCTCGACCATGGTCGGCTCGCCCAGCACCTTGAAGGGCGGGCGATCCTCCTGCTCGGCGCGGGCCTCGCGCGCCAGCCAGAGCCCGCGCAGCACCTTCTTGCCGGCCGGGTCGAGCGACCCGGCACCCTTGAGCCGCCGCCACCCCTCGGTGTCGAAGACCCGCTCCCTGGGAACGGCGGCGGCGATGCGCTGGAACTCCTGCTCGGCCAGCTCGACCAGCTTCTTCTCGGCCAGCTCCGCCTTGAACTCCTCGGCGATGGCCAGCAGGAACTGGGTGTCGAGCGAGGCGTAGGCGAGCTGCTCGCGGGTCAGCGGGCGGCGGCCCCAGTCGGAGCGCTGGTGGGCCTTGGAGAGCCGGACGCCGAACTTGGCCTCGACCAGCGCCGAGAGCCCCAGCCCGGGGCGGCCGAGCCGCCGCGCCGCCACCATGGTGTCGAAGAGCTTTGGCAGGCTCCAGCCGAACTCGCGGCGCAGGCAGCGCACGTCGTAGTCGGCCCCGTGGAGCACCGTCTCGCGGCCGTCGCAGAGCACCTCTCCGAGCGGCCGAGGATCGACGGCGATCGGGTCGACGATGTAGTCGGCGCCCGGGGTGGAGAGCTGGATCAGGCAGACCCGCTCCCTGTAGACATGGAAGCTGTTCGACTCGGTGTCGAGCGCCAGCACCGGCTCGGGGCGGAGGGCTTCGACCAGCGCCTGGAGGGCGGCCGGGTCGGCCACGTGGATCGGTATGCGAGGGGGCGGGGTCGACACCCCGGCATCCTACCCCGGGCGGGAGAGCGCCACCGCCACTTCGCCGGCCACCTGGGCGTTTCGCTCCAGCAGCGCCAGGTTGGCCTCCAGGGTGCGGCCGCCGCTGGCCTGGGCCACCGCCGCCAGCAGCCACGGGGTGACGGCCGGGCCGGTCACGCCGGCGTTGGCCGCTCCGGCCAGCGCCGCCTCGATGGCCGCCTCCACCTCGGCGCGCGGCAGCGGCTGCGGCGGGGCGACCGCCAGCAGCACCCCCTCCGGTCGTCCCAGCGCCAGCCAGTGGAGCCGCAGCAGGCCGGCCGAGACCACGCAGACCGGGCTGTGGGCCAGCTCGGCGAGGTCGGCGCTGACGTCGCCGGCCGCGCGGGGCGCCGCCCCCGGGTGGAGCCGGTGGACGCCGCCGATCCCACCGGTGGCGAAGAGCCGGATCCCGGCCCGCGCGGCGATGGCGGCGGTGGCCGAGACGGTGGTGCCGGCGTCGCGCCGCGTGAGCAGCAGCGCCGCCAGGTCGCGGCTGGCGGCCTTGGCCGGGGCGCGCCCCGGGTCGGCGAGGCGGGCCAGCTCGCCCTCCGAGAGCCCGACCACCACCGCCCCGTCGATGAGACCGATGGCGGCCGGGACGGCGCCGGCCGCCCGCACCGCCGCGGCCACCTCGGGAGCGATGCGGAGCCGGTCCATGGGGGGCAGCCCAACCCGTGGGGGGACCGGCGCGGAGCAGGTCGCGACGACGCGAGGCTTGTCCCGCCCCGGGCCCCGGGGCTACCCTCTGTGCGCACGATGCCGAAGCAGACCGCCACCAGCACCATCGCCGCCGCCGGGAGGGCCAAGGACGCCGCGGTCGGGCTGGCCAGCGACCTCGCCACCGACCTGGTCGACGGCCTGAAGAAGTCGGACCGCCCGCACCGGCTCAAGGCGGCCGTGGTCGGCACCTGGCTGCTGCTCTCGGTCATCACCTTGTGGAGCGCCTGCCCCTCGAGCGGACCGCGCAACTCGCTCGGCGCCACCGCCCGCCTCCAGTCGACCAGCGTCGGGCAGGTCATCTCGCTTCGCAACGAGACCGACGCCACCATCTGGACCGAGGTCGAGCTGATCCTCGACGACACCTGGCGCTACGATCGCCGGCGCACCGTCCGGCCCGGGGACGCGGTCACGCCCCGCCTCGAGGAGTTCCGCAAGGACGGGGAGCCCCCCCCGGCCTCGCTCAAGCCGAGCCGGCTGACGGTGCAGTGCGACCAGGGGCGGGTCACCCTGCCGCTGGTCGAGAAGCGCTGAGCAGCCCGGCCGGGGGGCCGCCCGGCCACGGTCGGTCGTCGAGCGCCGCCTCGGCCCGGCGCTCCATCGCCGCCCTCCGCGCTCGCAACCACTCGGCCTCGAGCTGCAGGACCGTCTCGCGCCGGACCGCCGCCACCTGCCGCCGCTGGCGCAGCCGCTCCACCTCGGCCCGGGCGGCAACGGCGCGCCCCTCCAGCGCCTCGGCCCGGCGCGCATGCCCTGCCGCCTCGATCCGGGCCCGCTCCGCGGCGCGGGCTCCGGCGGCCAGGCGCTGCGCCTGCGCCCCGGTGCCGGCTGTCGCCTCGGCCGAGCCGATCGCCAGGGCGCGACTCGCCGCCCCTTCGCTGGCGGCGACCGCCTCGCGGGCCTCCCCCAGGAGCTGCCGCAGCCTCCCCTCGGCCACGGCCGCCGCCTCGGCCGCCGCCCGGGCCTCGCGATCCCGCACCACCAGCAGCGGCCGGAGCGGCCAGCCGTTCACGCCAGCGCCTCGAGCGCGGCCAGGGTCGCCTCGAGCGGCTCGGGCGGGCCGGGAGGCTGGCGCAGGAAGGCCTCGAGCGCCGCTCGTCGCTCCAGGGCCCTGTCGAGCGCCGGGTCGCTGCCGGCCTGGTAGGCCCCGAGCCGGACCAGCTCCCG
>JANMRY010000163.1:0-7392 GCA_031388695.1 Anaeromyxobacter sp.
GTTGACCACATCCGAAGCTCGCGCTGCGACGCGGATCGGCGATGCGAGCAACAGGAAGACCAACAGGGCGAAGCGCATCGGACATCCTCCGTCGGGCCGGTCATTTGGCCTCGACGGTTGGACTGCACCGCCCGCGCCAGCCGCCGCTTGGCGCAAATCCTCGCGTTTCTGATGTTTCGCCTTGGCGCGCGGTAGATGCTGGAACGTTCGGGAGCGTTCAGTGTCTTTAGATGTGAGGCGCGCTCAGATTTCAGAAGCATGCCCCCTCGGGTCCGGACGGCGTACACTGATTATCTGTTCCGGGCGCTGTCCACGCGACACGCGACAGAATTCTTCCCTTACGCGCCCAAACGCGCTTTTGCCCTGAAAGGGTCGTCCTTTAGGGACAACCGGCCTATGAAAGGCGTCCGCTATTCGCAATCTATGACTGCCTCCCCGCCCCCGCCCACCCCACCAGCACCGCCGCCTGAACGGTGAGCGTCACCCCCTCCGTCCTCGCGAAGGCGGCCACCAGCAGCAGGCCCAGGCCCACGAGCAGCACGGGCCGCCACCACCCCGCCCGCCGCGGAGCGAACTGGAGCAGGGCCACGCCGACCAGCAGGGCGCCGTCGAGGAGGAGCGCGAGCGCCCAACCCGGTTGCGCCAGCCACTCGGTGACGGCCCCCCGGGCCTCGACCCCCACCGCGCCGGCCACCAGCACCGCCCCGATCGCCAGGGCCAGCACGGCGCCGGCCGCCGCGTCCTTGGCCCGGCGGGCCAGGGGGTGGAGCTCAGTGGTCTGCAGGTCCACCAGCGCCTCGAGCGCGCTGTTGAAGGCCTCGGCTCCGATCACCAGCGCGGTGCAGAGGTGCAGCGCCACGCGTGACGCCAGGGGCAACGGCAGCTCGGTCCCCACCAGGCTGACGGCCACGCCCGCCAGGAGGTGGAGCCGCATGTTCCGCTCCCCGACAACCTCCTTCAGCCCGCGCAACGCATGACCGAAGGCGGCGCCGAGCCCGTCCGCCCCCGGTGCGGGCGGGTTCTGGCGCACTGGCCCTGTGCCTGGCGACGAGTCGGTCCTGGGGGTCTGGGGCTCGGTCATGGGGTCTGTCGCTACCCAGCGAGGATGCGACGTTCGGCGCGCCAGGGGAAGTTCTCGGCCCGCTCACGCCACCGGCAGCCCTGCCATGACCTCGTCGAGGGCGTCGAGGAAGGCGTCGAGCTGGGCCGGCTGGTGCCCGGCGCTGAGCGCCACCCGCAGCCGGCTGGTGCCGCGCGGCACGGTGGGCGGCCGGATGGCCCGCACGTAGAAGCCGCGCTCGCGCAGTCCGGCGGCGGCGGACAGCGCCCGCGCCTCGCTCCCGAGCACCACCGGGAAGATGGGCGAGACCACCCGGGAGACGTCGAAGCCGCGCGCCAGCAGGCCGGCCTTGAGCTGGGCGATGAGGGCGTTCAGCCGCGCCCGCCGCTCCGGCTCGGTCCGGACGATCTCGAGCGCCGCCAGCGCCGCGCCGCACGCCGCGGGCGGCAGCGCGGTGGTGAAGACGAAGGTGCGGGCCCGGGTCAGCAGCAGCTCGCGCAGCCGCCCCTCCCCGGCCACGTAGGCGCCGAAGGCCCCCAGCGCCTTGCCGAGCGTCCCCATCTCGACGTCGACCCGGTGCTTCAGGCCGAGCTGCTCGGCCAGCCCGCCGCCGGTCGGGCCGAGCACGCCGACGGCGTGGGCCTCGTCGACGTAGAGCATGGCGCCGTGGCGATCGCAGGCGTCGGCCAGCGCCGCAAGCGGCGCGGCGTCGCCGTCCATGGAGAAGATGGCGTCGGTGATCACCAGCTTGCGGCGCGCCGTGGAGCGCCCCAGCAGCGTCTCCAGCTCGCCGGCGTCGCCGTGGCCGTAGCGGTGCAACTCGGCGCGGGAGAGCAGCACGCCGTCGATGATCGAGGCGTGGTTGAGCTCGTCGGAGAACACGGCGTCGTCGCGCCCCACCAGCACCGGCGGCACCCCGGCGTTGGCGTGGTAGCCGGAGTTGAAGAGCAGCGCCGCCTCGGCCCGGTGCAGCCCGGCCAGCGCCGCCTCGAGCCGGCCGTGGATGGGCAGGTCGCCGGCCACGAGCCGCGAGGCGCCGGCGCCGGCCCCCTCGGAGAGCGCCGCCTCGGCGGCCGCCCGCATCACCCGTGGATCGCCGGCGAGGCCGAGGTAGTCGTTGGAGCAGAGATTGACGAGGCTGTGCCCGCGCACCTCCACCACCGCGCCTTGCCTGGGGCCGAGCGGCTCGAGGGCGCGCCGCAGGCCGGCGTCGCCGAGCTTCTGCAGCTCCCGGTCGATCCAGTCGAGGGGGGCGCGGGCCACGGGTGTTCGGCGGAGCGGTGACGCGGCGGGCTAGCGGACCACCGGCAGGCCGCGCGGCTTGCGCGGTGCGGTGGCCTGTTCGTTCCAGTGGATCTCGCCCTCGGCCTGGCCTGTGAAGGCCCAGCGGCCGGTGCCGGGCGGGCGAAGCGTCATGCCCTCCTCGGCCACCATGCCGATGACGTCGGCGGGCGTGCCGCCGGCGCTGGTCAGGTAGTTGCCGACCATGGTGCCGTCGGCGCCGGCCTCGAAGATGCGGTGCTGCAGCTCGCCGAGGTTCACCTCGCGCCCGCCCATCACGAAGATGTGGGCGGCCGGCATCATCAGCCGGAAGACCGCCAGCGCCGCCAGGCACTCCTCGGGGGTGATCGCCTTGACGTCGGCCATGGGCGTGCCCGGGCGCGGGTTGAGGAAGTTGACCGGCACGCAGTGGATGCCCAGCTCGCGGATGGTCTCGGCGAACTCGACGCGCTGGTCGGGGGTCTCGCCCATGCCGAGGATGCCGCCCGAGCAGACCTGGAAGCCGAGGTCGCGGGCCGCCTTGATGGTGTCGAGCTGCTCGTCGTAGGTGTGGGTGGTGCAGACCTGGTCGAAGTGGCTGCGGGCCGTCTCCAGGTTGTGGTGGTAGTGCATCAGGCCTGCCGACTTGAGCCGCTCCAGCTCCGGCTTGCGCATCAGGCCGAGCGAGGCGCAGGGCTCCACGCCCGACTCCTCGCGGATCAGCTTGACCGCCTCGGCGATGGTCTGCAGCTCCTCCTCCTTGGCCACCCGGGTTCCGCTGGTGACGATGGAGAACTCGCGGGCCCCGGCCTGCTCGGCGGTGCGGGCCTGGTCGGCGATCTGGCGCGCCGACATGAGCGGGTACTCGGGGGCGGTGGCCTCGTCGAAGTGGGCCGACTGCGAGCAGAAGCCGCAGTTCTCCGGGCAGTGGCCGCTCTTGGCGTTGACGATGCCGCAGAGCGAGACCTCGGCGCCGTGGACCGCGGCGCGCACCGCGTTGGCGCGGGCCAGCAGCGCCTCGAGTTCGGGGCCGGAGGTCTGGCGGATGAGGCGGCGGGCCTCGTCGGCCGAGATGGGGGCGATGCCGGGGGGGAGCGTGGTGGCCATGAGGCGGGGAGGATGTCAGGCGGGATGTGACTCGTCAACCTGGCTGCGGTGGTGAGGTTGACGAGCGGAAACGGATGTTTGCGAGAGTCCGGAGCGGCGCGGCGATCAGGCCGGGCCGCGGACCAGGTGGTGGCGCGGCGACCGGGCCACCTCGGGGAAGGCGGCCAGGATCTCGCTGTCTGAGGTGACCAGCGGAGCCTCCAGCGCCAGGGCGAGCGCCACGAACTCGCAGTCGTAGGCGGAGCAGCCCGAGGTCGCTGCCAGCCTCAGGACCTCGCCGGAGTCGGGCAGCCGCTCCCCGGGCCCGAAGCGCGCCTCGGCCCAGCCCACCAGCCTGTTCGCGCCGGCAAGGTCGAGCCTCCTGGCGCGCAGGAGCTTGAGCAGCACCGCCCTCCACTCGGAGCGCCAGAGGACCGGGAAGACCCAGGCCGGATCGGCCTCGAGGATCCGCCCGGCCTCGCCGTTCAGCTCCGACGGCAGCAGGAGCGCGGCCAGCAGGTTGGTGTCGGCGACGATCACCGGCGCCCCGACCGCTTGGCGGCGGAGACCTCCGCGTCGCTCACCTGGCCCCGCACCAGGCGCCGGAGTGGCCGCACCTCGGCCAGGAGGGCGCGGCCGTCGACCCGCTCGGCCCCGGCCGCCTCGAGCAGGCAGGCGATGATCTCGCGGTTGAGGCTCCGCCCGCTCGTCTCGGCGCGCTCGCGCAGCCGGCGGTGCAGGTTTGGGGGGAGGTTCTTGATGGTGATGGAGGGCACGGGGTGGGCTCGCATCCGGAACCGTAATGCAACCGTCGCGCCACCACAAGCTGGCCGGCAGTCCGGCAGTCCGGGCCGTCAGACGCGCAGGCTACCTTCCACCCCCGTGACCCGCATCGCCGCCAAGCAGAAGTCGGTCTTCGCCTGCACCGAGTGCGGGCAGTCGAGCCCCAAGTGGATGGGCCAGTGCCCGGCCTGCCGCAAGTGGAACACGCTGCAGGAGGAACTGGTGGTCCCGGAGCAGAAGGGGGCCACGCCGCGCGGCTGGGGGCCGGCCGGCGGGGCCCGCCCCATGCCGCTGCACGAGATCGAGGCCAACGAGGAGGCCCGGGTCCGCACCGGCATCGCCGAGCTCGACCGGGTGCTGGGCGGCGGCGTGGTGCCGGGCAGCCTGATCCTGCTCGGCGGCGACCCGGGCATCGGCAAGTCGACGCTGATCCTGGCGGTGCTCGACCGGCTGGCGCGCGCCCGCCCCGACCGGCCGGTGCTCTACGTCTCCGGCGAGGAGTCGGCGCGCCAGGTGAAGCTGCGGGCCGACCGGCTCGGCGCCATCGCCCCCAACCTGCAGGTGCTGGCCGAGACCGACGCGGTGAGGGTGCTCCACGCCGTCGACGCCCTCAAGCCGGCGGCGCTGGTGATCGACTCGATCCAGACCCAGTACCTGCCCGAGCTGCAGAGCGCCCCCGGCACCGTCTCGCAGATCCGCGAGGTGACGGCCCGCTACATGGCGCTGGCCAAGACCACCGAGACCCCGGTCTTCCTGATCGGCCACGTCACCAAGGACGGCGCCATCGCTGGCCCGCGGGTGCTCGAGCACATGGTCGACACCGTCCTCTACTTCGAGGGGGGCGGCGCCCACCCGTACCGGATCCTGCGCGCCCACAAGAACCGCTTCGGCTCGGCCTCGGAGATCGGCGTCTTCGAGATGAAGTCGGGCGGGCTGGTCGAGGTGCCCAACCCCTCGGCGCTCTTCCTGGCCGAGCGGCCGCTCGACGTGCCGGGCAGCGCCGTGGCGGCGGTGCTCAACGGCACCCGCACCGTGCTGGTGGAGATCCAGGCCCTGGTGGCCCCGACCGGCTTCGGCACGCCGCGCCGCACCGCGCTCGGCGTCGATTCGAACCGGGTGGCGCTGCTGGCGGCGGTCCTGGAGAAGAAGGTGGGGCTGGAGATCCTGGCCTGCGACCTCTTCGTCAACGTGGCCGGCGGCCTGACGCTCGATGACCCGGCCGCCGACCTCGCCACCATCGCCGCGCTCGCCTCCTCCTTCCGCGAGCGGGCCATCCCGCAGCGGACGCTGCTGCTCGGCGAGGTCGGGCTGGCCGGCGAGGTGCGGGCCGTCACCCAGCCGGAGCTGCGGCTGGCCGAGGCAGCCCGGCTCGGCTTCACCCGGGCGCTGCTGCCGGCCGCCAACGCCCGCCACGCCGAGGTGCCACGGGGCATGGAGATCGCCGCGGTGGAGACGGTGGCCGAGGCGCTCGACCAGATCGGATGAGGGGCGCGGCGAGGCGCCGGCCCGCCCGGTGCGCTACCTGCGCCCCTGCGCCAGGCCGTCGAGCAGGCCGCCGAGCAGCGCGCCGCGAGGCCCCGGGCCGAGACGCGCCAGCGGCGCCAGCAGGTGCCAGCCCGGGGGCAGCCCGAGCCAGGGGGGCAGCCGCCACTTGCGCCGCGCTGCCTGCAGCCGCGCCCCTGCCACGCCGAGGTCGAACATCCGGCGCCGCGCCACCTCCAGCCCGGGGTCCCCGCCGCTCCAGCAGGTGGCCGCCTCGCTGAACTCGAGCGAGAGCCCCTCGTCGCGCAGCCGGACCGCCAGCTCCAGGTCGTGGCCGCCGGTCAGGTGCCCCTGGTGGGAGCCGTGCAGCTCCACCACCAGCGCCCGCTGGAAGGACCAGCGCGCGCCCCAGCAGGCACGCAGGTCGACCGGCCCCTCCGGGCGCGGCGAAGCAGCGGCCGCCTGCAACGGATCGGCCCGCCAGCGCGCCAGCGCAGCCCGGTCGGCGAGGAGTCCGGGCGTGGGCTGGAGCGGCCCCACCAGCCCAGCAAGCCGCTCACCGCGCGCCAGGTGAAAGTCGTGGTGCGCCTGCAGCAGCCCGGGCGGCGCCTCGTCGTCCGGCTCGAGCTGGAGGATCGCCTGGCCGCGCGCCCGGTAGAAGCCGTGCAGCCGCGCCGCGACCCGGCCGGCCGGCCGCTGCGGCGAGCGGACCAGAGGCAGCCGACCGGCGAAATCGTCGCAGAGCCGGGCGAGGTCACCGGTAACGCCGTCGTCGACCAGCACCAGCTCGAACGCCGCCCGCGCCAAGGTCTGCCGGCAGAGGCTCTCCAGCAGCGGCCGCAGCGCCTCGGCCCGGTCGCCGCCCAGCACCACCACGCTCAGCAGCGGCTGGGAGCCGGTCATGGCGCCGCCGGGAAGGGCTCGACGATGGTGAATGCCTCGGCACGGCCGAGGTGCGGGTGGCTGGCCAGGTAGACCTCCATCCCCGCCAGCGTGGTGGCCTGGTCGTAGTAGGCGGCCGGCCTGCGCAGGCTGTGGCTCACCGGCGTGGCGTCGATGAGGCCGAGCCGCAGCCCGGCCCGCTCCAGTGCCACCGGCCAGGTGAAGTCGAGCCCCCAGCCCATGGGCGGGGTCTCGTCGAAGGGGGTCAGGACGGGGAAAGCGGCGCGCTGCAGCGAGAAGAGCGGCCCGGTCTCGACGTAGCGGGTCTGGCGAGCCTCGAGCCCGTCGAGCTGCTCCACGAAGCCGTGGTCGACGAAGCTGTCATGGGTCCGCGCCGGCTGGGCCAGTGCGAAGCGGTAGCGCTCCACCAGCGCCAGGTAGCGGTCGAGGAAGCCGGCCGGCAGGGCGATGTCGTCGTCGGTCACCAGCAGGTGGTCGACCCCGCCCAGGTCGACGCCGCGCAGCAGCCGGTTGAGCAGCGCGAACTTGGGGATGGGCCCGGCCACCTGCTCCACCGTCACCGCCGCCAGCGCCGGCGGCACCGGGCTGGTTCCGAGCGCGATCCAGCGCTGCTCCACCTGCCAGTCGCGGCTTCTGGCCAACTCGGCGACGATCGACTCCGCCAGGTGCTCCCGGTCGCAGAGGTAGATGCCGAGCGCCAGGACCCGCTTCATGGCTGGTGCCACTGGCGCGGCCGGGCCTGCCCCCGCTTGTAGGCCCAGCGGGAGAGGCGGCGGAGCAGCACCATGGGGAGCCGGTAGCGGCGCGGCCGGACCCGG
>JANMRY010000092.1:0-5130 GCA_031388695.1 Anaeromyxobacter sp.
CGAGCTCGGGCGCGGCGGCTTCGGCCTGGTCTTCGAGGCCCTCGACCGCGAGCTCTCGCGCCCGGTCGCCTTCAAGGCCATCCGGCCGGGCCGGGCCCGGGCCCTGGAGAAGCTGGCCAAGCCGCTCAAGGAGGAGGCCGAGGCGGCGGCGCGGCTCAACCACCCCAACGTGGTCACCCTCCACGACTCGGGTGTCCACGAGGGGACGCCCTACCTGATCATGGAGCTGCTGCGCGGCGAGACGCTGGCGGCCCGGCTGCGACGCGGGCCGCTGCCACCGGCCGAGGCGCTGCGGGTGGCGCTCGAGGTGGCGCGCGGGCTCGAGGCGGCCCACGCCGCCGGCGTGCTCCACCGCGATCTCAAGCCCGGCAACGTCTTCCTCACCGGGCAGGGGACGGTGAAGCTGGTCGACTTCGGCCTCGCCTCGATCATGGGGCGGGCCGCGCTGGCGGCCGGCACCCCGGCCTACATGGCGCCGGAGCAGCTGCGGGCCGAGCCGGAGGACGCCCGCACCGACGTCTATGGCGCCGCCGCAGTGCTCTACGAGTCGCTCTCCGGCGCCATCCCCTACGCCGTCCAGGCCGGCCGCTCGGCGGTGCTCGACCCGGGCCAGCCCCCGCCACCGCCGCTCCCCGACGCGCCGCCCGCCCTGGTGGCGCTGCTGGCCAGCGGCCTGGCCCGCGACCCGGCCAGCCGTCCGCAGGACGCCGCCGCCTGGCTCGACGGGCTGACGCGGGTGGAGCAGGCCTACGCCGATCGCGCCGCGGTCGAGGCCCGCGCCGAGCGGCGCCGCCGGCTGCGCTGGGCGGTCTGGGCGGTGGGCGGCATGGCGGTGGTGCTGGCCGCCGGGATCACCGGCGTGGCGCTGCGGGCCCGCGCCGAGGCCGAGCGGGCGCTGCGCGAGAGCCGGCTGCTGGCCAGCGCCGAGGCGGCCACCGATCCCCTGCTGGCGACGCTGCTGCTGGCCGAGCTCTCCGACCAGCCGCCCTCGCGCGCCGTCGACGTGGGCCAGCGGGTGCTGGGGCGCCCCATCCCGCTGGCGGTGCTCGACGCCGCCCGCGAGGGCGTGGCCCTGGCGCTCTCGGCCGACGGCGCCCTGGTGGCCGCGGCCCTCGGTCACGGCGCGCTGGTGGTCCACCGGACCGACGGCACCGGCTCCCCTCGCCACCTGCACCACGAGGGGCAGCGCGTCGATGACCTGGCCTTCACCCGCGACGGCGCCCTCCTGATCGCCGCCGGCCACGAGGGATCGCTCCACCTCCACGCGCTGGCCGGGGACCGCCCGGTCGCCACGCTGGCGCTCGGCACCTCGCCGCTGGTCCGGCTCGCGGTCTCCCCCGATGGCCGCCGGGCCGCCGCCGCCTCGCTCGACGGGCGCCTCTCGCTCATCGCCCTCGATCCGCCGCGCCTGGTCGCCTCGGTGCAGCAGGTGGCGGCCCTCTTCGCGCTCGCCTTCCCGCCGAGCGGCGACGCCCTGGTGGCGGCCGACGCCGAGGGGGAGGTGCTCCTGCTCGACGCCGGCACCGGGGCGCTCCGGGCCCGCCGCTCCATCGGCTCGGCCGCCTTCGCGCTGGCGCTGGGCCCTGGCGGGCGGCTGGCGGTGGCCGGGGAGACCGGCGTCATCCACCTGCTAGGCCCCGGGCTGGAGCCGCGCGGGACGCTGGGGAGCCCGGGGGCGGCCATCACCGCGCTGGCCTTCGATCCTGCCAGCGGCAGGCTGGCCGCCGCGGCCGTCGACGGGACCATCCGGCTCCACCCGGCCTCCGGCGAGGGCGAACCGCGCCGGCTCAAGGCTCACCGCGGCGCCTTCGGTCTCGGCTGGGCGGCGGAGGGCGGGCTGCTGCTCAGCTTCGGCTCCGACGGCCGCGCCCTGCTCTGGTCCGGCCCCGGCGAGCCGGTGGCCACGCCGCTGGAGGGGCCGTCGGTGGTCTCGGCCGCCTTCACGCCGGTGGGTGGCCGCATCGTCACCCGCGCCGACGAGGGGACGCTGCGGGTCTGGCCGCTCGACGAGGCCAACGCCGCCGCGCTGCTGGCCGGCCACACCAAGGTGGTCGACACCGTCACCTGGAGCCGCGACGGCCGCCGGCTCCTGACCGCCGGCCACGACGCCACCGCCCGCACCTGGGACCGGGCCAGCGGGCGGCCGCTGCTCCAGGTGACCGACCCGGCCAGCATCTTCCACTCGGCCGCCTGGGACCCGGCCGAGCGACGCCTCCTGACCAGCTCCGAGGACGGCGTGGCAAGGGTCTGGGACGCCGCCAGCGGTGCGCTGCTGCTGGCCCTGCCGCCGGCCGGCGCCCCGATCCTCTTCGCCGCCTGGAGCCCGGACGGGATGCAGGTCGCCACCGCCGGCCTCGACGGCGTCATCAGGCTCCACCGCGCCGACGGCGCCGGCCCGGTGCGCCGGTTCCAGGGGCACGGCGCCGGCGTCACCCACGTCACCTTCAGCCCCGACGGCCGGCAGCTGGTCTCGGCCTCGCAGCTCGACGCCACCGTCCGCTTCTGGCCGCTCGACGGCGGCGCGCCGAGGCTGCTGCGCGCCGATCGGCCGGTCTACCGGGCCGGCCTCTCCCCGCGGGGCGACCTGCTGGCGGTGGCCGAGGTCGACGGCCCGCTCCGGCTCTTCCGGGTGGCCGACCTCACCGAGCTTCCCCCGCTCCCGGCCTGGCCGGAGCGGCTCTGGTCGCTGGCCTGGAGCCCCGACCAGCGCCGGCTGGCGCTCTCCTCCTTCGACGGGACGGTGCGCGTGGTCGGGCTCGACGGCGCCGGCGCCAGCGACGGCGGCGAGCCGCTGCTGCTGCGCGGCGACCAGGGGGCGGTCACCGAGGTGGCCTTCAGCCCCGACGGCCGCGAGCTGGCGATCGCCTCCGGCGACGGCACCGTCCGCATCACCGCCATCGACTGGCCGCTGCTGCGCACCCGGCTCGCCACCGCCACCTCGGCCTGCCTCACCGCCGCCCAGCGGCTCCACCTGCTCGGCGAGTCGGAGGCCGAGGCCCACGATCGCTTCAGCGCCTGCGAGGTGCGTCACGGGCGCACCGCCGCGCCGCCGCGTGGCGCCCCGCCGGGAGGGAGGCCATGACCGTCGCCGCGCTCCTCGCCGCGCTGCTGCTCCAGGGTCCGGGCCCCGGCACGCCGCCGGGCCCCACCCCGCCCCCGGCCTTCGCCGGCGCCCGGGCCGAGCTGGCCGTGCAGTTCCCGCCCTGGCAGTTCACCGGCACCTTCACCCTCGAGGTGGCCGGCCCCCGCGACCAGGGGGTGGCGCGCGACAGCGGCTCCCTGCTCGGCCCCCTGCAGCGAGTCGAGCGGGTCCTCGAGGGGCGGCTCGGCACCATGACCCTGCAGCTCGACACCCGGCTGCGCGGCTCGATCTTCCTGCCGATCTTCGGCCATTGGCGGGTGGTGAGCGGGACCGGGGCCTACGCCTCGCTGCGCGGCGGGGGCAGCTTCACCTCGGTCGACGCCGGGGCCCGGGACGGCAGCCCCTTCGAGCGCCAGGCGCTGCTGGGGCGGCTGACCGGCATGTGAACGGAGCGGGGCCGTTCCCCTCTCGACTTTCGAACGATGCTCACTTAGCTTGCGCCGATGCTGCTCGCCTCGACCCTCGCCTTCGCGCTGACAGTGGGTTCGCCGCCCGAACTTCCCATCGAGGGCGTCGTTTCCCCCTGCACCACGGCCTTCGATATCGGGCCGATCGGCAGCGCCACCGCCGACCTCGCCCGCCTGGCCCAGCTGACGGGGGCCGCCCCGGTGAGCTCCCAGCTTCACCTGCGCTGGTCGAGCCAGCCGGAGGTGCTGCTCTGCGGCGACGGGCGCGCCCCGCACCACGCCTCGCTCCCGGCGCCGGGGCCCGGGCCGGCCGATTTCGAGCTCCGGGTGCTGCCGAGCGGGCTGCGCAGCCGCTTCAACTCGGCCTGGGCTGACGATCGGAATGACGGCGCGCTCTGGTCCGGGCGTGGACTCTCCACCGCCTTCGAAGGAGGTGTCCGGCTGCGCTGGCGCTTTCTCTCGGCCACCGTGGCGCCGGTGGTCGCCTGGCAGCAGAACCGGGCTTTTCACGCACCGGCGTCCACCGCCGCGGGCAAGTCGGTCTTCGCCAACCCTTTCAATTACGGCGCCATCGACCTGCCGCTGCGCTTCGGGCCGGAGGCCTTCTGGACCATCGATCCCGGCCAGACCACCCTCCGGGTAGACGGCTGGGGGGTGTCAGCGGGGGCCTCGACCGAGAACCTCTGGTGGGGGCCCGGGCAACGCAACTCGCTGCTCATGACCAACTCGGCGCCGGGTATGAACCACCTCTTCCTCGGCACGACCCGGCCGGTGGACATCTGGATCGGCTGGCTCGAGGCACAGATGATCTGGGCCAAGCCGCGCGAGTCGAAGTGGTTCGATACCACCGGCACCTCCAGGCCGCGGTTCTACAACGCGCTCAACATCGGCTTCGAGCCGGCGGCCGTGCCCGGGCTCTTTCTCGGCCTGACCCGGGTCTACCTCTATGCCGTTCCTCCCGGCGGGCTGACGGCCGCGCAATACCTCGGCCTCCCCCTGGTCGCGCCGTTCACCAAGAAGTCGCTGGTGACCTCGGCGAATCCCACCGGAGACAATCCTGATAACCAGCTGGCCTCCGTGTACGCACGCTGGGTCTTCCCCGGGAGCGGTCTCGAGATTTACGGCGAGTGGGGGCGCGACGACCACAGCTGGGACTTCGAGGACATCGTCACCCACCCGAGCCACTCGAGTGCCGGGATGGCGGGGCTGCAGAAGGTCTTCGAGACCTCGTCGGGTTGGCTCCGCGTCGTCGCCGAGGTGATCCAGACGCTTGAGAAGCCGACCAACAACCCGCCGCGCGGGGTGCCGATCTTCTACACACACTGGAACGAGGTCCAGGGGTACACCAACCGAGGCCAGATGCTGGGCGCTGGGGTCGGGCCACAGGCCGACAGCCAGTGGCTGGCGGTGGACTATTTCTCAGGTCCAGCCACGCTCGGTGGCTGGCTGGAGCGGGTGGAGCGGAACGGGAGATGGTTCTACGACCAGGTCGGCGGGATGTGGGCCCAGGACGTGGAGTTCGGCGGCGGCCTGCGCGGGGGATGGACCTGGCCGGAGCTGGAGCTGAGCGGTTCGCTTGGC
>JANMRY010000140.1:0-13778 GCA_031388695.1 Anaeromyxobacter sp.
CGCCTCAGTCGCCTGCGCGCGCGAGTTCATCCGCGACATGCTGGCATCCGACCGCACCCGCGTCGCTCTCAAGCTCAACGAGCGGATCTTCACCTTCTGCCTCAAGGACCGCGACGGCCGCCTGGTACACGCCAAGCACGGGGTGGACCCGTTCGACGCGGTGGTGGCCGACGACGACCGGCTCCCGGCCAAGTTCCGGGAGACGCGCTACCCGCAGATGCAGGGCGAGCTCGCGGCCCGACGCGCCACGCGCAGCGGCTGACGCGTTCCACCTGCAGATCCGCCTCCCCTCCCCGCACGCGGTCTGGATCCTCATCGACCGCCATGCCCGGGCGCCCAAGGTGACCTACCCGAAACTGGCGGTGGTCTACGCAAGCGGTGCCGCCCTCGCGCACGGTGTGGAGACGAGGACCATCGAGGGCGTCCCGGTCCGGCTCACGACGCCGGCCAAGACGGTGGCCGACTGCTTCAGGTACCGGCGGCACGTCGGCCTCGAGGTCGCGCTCGCGGCACTGCGGGGGTACCTCCGTCGCCCCGTCGGGAGAGGCGGCGCCAGACGCACCGGCTCGCCCATCGACGACCTGGTCGCCGCGGCCAGCGCCGACCGGATCTCGTCGGTCGTCCGGCCTTACCTGGAGGCCCTGGCGTGAGGTTGGAGCGGCCGCCAGGCGACCGGTAACTCTTCGGAAGAGGTGCGCGACTCTATGATAGTTGCTATAGATGGCAACATGAGCACGCCAGCCGATGCCTCCCGCCACATCTCCACCATGGACCTCCGCGCCAAGCTCGGCGACGTGCTCGACCGGGTGCGTCTCCGCTTCGACACCTACGTCATCGAGCGCAAGGGCGAGGAGGTCGCCGCCATCGTTCCGGTCGAGCGCATGCGTCGGCTGGAGGAGTTCGCACGCAGGCGCGCCGACGATCTCGAGGCGTTCCAGCGGGAGACCGCCGCGCGTATCAGGCCAGACGAGATCGAGCGTCGGCTGCGCGCATCGCTCGAGCAGGTCCGCGCTGAGCGGGCCGCCAAGGGCAAGCGGCGGTGAGACCCTGGCGGGTCGTTCTCGACACGATGGTCTGGCTGAGCGCCGCAGCGAACCCCGGCGGCGCGCCTGGAGAGATCGTCCGTCTGGCTCGTGACGGCGCGTTTCGGATCGTGACGTCCACGTCCATCCGCGATGAGATTCTGGACGTACTCACGAGGCCGCAGAATCGTGCCCTGTTCCACAAGGGTTTCGACGCGGGCGAGTGGCTCGACCTGGTGGAGTTCGCCGCCGCGGACGTCATCGAGGACACCCTCGGACCGCGCATCTCGCCGGACCCGAAGGACGACATGTTCTGCTGGGCCGCGTTCACGGGAGCGGCCACCCACATCGTCTCCAAGGACCCGGACCTGCGGAACCTGAAGCACTACCGTGGTGCCCAGGTCCTCGACCCGGCCGCCTTCCTGGCCGCCTGGCGTGTCCACTCCAGCCGCTGACTGTCCAGACCTGAAGTATCCAGAGATTCTCGCCCCCTAGAACGGATGCACGAACAGCCCGGAGCGCAGCTTCGGCTCGAAATCCAGCTTGGGCATCAGCATCCGCTACACCGGGAAGCACTGGGGCGCAAGGGGTTGAATTCACTGCGCCTGCCTCAGGGCAAGGATCGCACCAAGTCACTTCCAGTGCGCATGGCGTGCAGGCGAGAACTGCTGGGGAACTGCGGGCTCCGCGCCAGGTCGAGTTACCGCCGGTGCAGATGCAGCTGTTCGCAGAGGCGGGGGCGGTCGTGGCCGAGCGGGCGGTGACCGCGGGTGCGTCGCGCGAGGTGGTGGCGGGGATCCTGCGGCGGGCGGCGGAGCAGGCAAGCTCAGTCGGATGCAGGTCTATTCAAGCTTCGGGCCAAGGAAACCCACCGGGACGCCCATTCGACGCAGTTCCTCTGTAGCGCGAGAACTGAGCGCGAGGACGAGGAGCAGGTTGAGCGGCGCGAGGAATGAGCCGACGGCCCAAAGCCCGGGACTGCCGGCGCCGATGGCACAAGCGACCCGGTAAGCAGCCCTGGCCATGAAGACCATCGCTCCCCAGAGGACCACGTTCCCGGCCAGGAAGATCCAGCCAGGTGCCGGCTCGGGGCGCGAAGTCACGGTAACCAAGAAGCCCCCGACCGCCCCGAATGTCACAAGCGTGCCAACAAATGCGCGGAGGAGGGACTTCTGCGCATCCGCGATTTCTCGCACGACCGGCGATACAGTTGAGGGAGAGGAAGGACTCGCTGACAGCTTGGCTGAGGCACTTCGGACCGCAGCCCCGCAGCGAGGACATATCCCATCCTCCCGCGCACTATGCTTGAGGCTACACGAAGCGCAGACGATCCAGTCAGCCATGCGAGCTTCCCCCTGGTCGAGTGAACCAAGAGTACCACGGGGAAAATCCCTCCCGACGAAGGAATCGGCCGTTCTTCGCAAGGCCCGGCCGACCAACGGCCGACACGCGCGCGGTGCCCAATCCCTGAGGCCCGACTCTGAAGAAGGCGAACACCGCCCAACTTGGTGCAGGTCCTGTCGAACAGGTGCTGTTGACGGGTCGTGTTGCCCGGGCTCAACAAAGGAGGAGGGGCCGGCGAGGACAGCGTTGGAGTCGTCGACAGTACCGCAAGAGCGCGATTCACAAGGAGCCCGCCCCGCCGCAGGATGTTGACGGGACGTGCGTCAGGCCGGGTGCCAGCAGCCCGATCCCACACTCCCAGACACGAGTGGGATTGTGGGATCGGGTTGCTGGCACCAAGGAAGAGTTGAAGATGGAAGCGGCGGGGCGGGGTGAGTTGGTCAGGGTTCACTTCCAGCAGATTTCAGGGATTCGGGGGATTCTGAAATGGATTGGAAAAGAGAAGAGGGAGAGTAGGGGGTACGAGAATCGGCGAGTGATGGGGCGGCAGGCGGCAGGGTCGACGGGGCTGACAGGCTGCGTTAGGTTCTAGGGGTCATGAAGGTCGAGCGGGTCTCAAAGGGGTACTTCGAGAAGCGGGCCGCTGAGAAGCGGAAGAGCCGCAAGGAACTCTCGCGCGCGCTGGCCTCTGGCAAGGTGAGCCGGGCGAAGCTGCAGCGCAAGAACGCCCACTTCGTCGGGATGAAGGTCCGCCTTGAGCTCGATAGGGCAAAAGCCCTCTACTGAGCGCCGGCGGGCGCTCTCCTACGCCGACGTCAAGCCGGTCCTGGAACGGCTGGGCGACCTCACCTCGGAGATCGTCCTGGTGGGCGGCCAGGCCGTCAGCTTCTGGGTCGACTTCTACGCCGCCCAGGTGCCCGCCCTGGCGAAGCTGGCGCCCCTGACCACCGCCGACATCGACTTCGTCGGCGACAGGCGCGCCGTGACCATCTGCGCGGAACGGCTGGACGGCGCCGCCAAGCTCCCCGACCTCGACGACCACACACCCAACACGGGCATGGTGAAGTTCGTCGACGCCGCCGGGGAGAAGCAGAACATCGACTTCATCGACCAGCCGCACGGGCTCACGGCGAGAGAGGTGTACCGGATGGCCGTTCCGGTTCGCGTCCTCGACGGCCGCGGCCGGCCGACCAGCGTGACATTCCTGGTGATGCAGCCCGTCCTGGTCATGGAGAGCAGGGTCCACAACACCATGGGGCTCCCCGGATACCGGACACCGCACTCGCTGCAGCAGCTCAGCGCCTCCGTGGCTTGCGCTGGGGAGTACCTGCGTGGCCTGCTCGATGCGGGCGAGGTCCGAGCCGTTCTCAGGCTCAACGAGCGGATCTTCACGTTCTGCCTCAAGGACCGCGACGGCCGCCTGGTCCACGCCAAACACGGGGTGGACCCGTTTGACGCTGTGGTGGCCGACGACGACCGGCTCCCGGCCAGGTTCCGGGAGACGCGCTACCCGCAGATGAAGCGAGAACTGGCGCTCCGCCGCGGCCGCAGGAGGCTTCTGGAACTCGAGCGACTTCAGAGCAAGCATGCCGAGCGCATCGGCGAGGCCGAGATCGAGCGCCGGCTGCGCGAGTCGCTGGAGAGCGTCCGAGCAGAGCGGAAGCCCAAGAAGCCGCGAGCCAACGGCGGCGAATAGGTACCAAGTCTGGCGAAGGTTAGCGACGCGATGAAGACGAAGAAGGCGACGAAGACGCGGTGGCCGCACACCAAGCCGCTCCCCAGGTTCGCGACGCGGGCCGAGGAGGAGCGTTTCTGGCTCACCCATGACTTCGACGCCGCGATGGACGCTGACGGCGAGGCGGTCACCAGCGAGCCGCAGCCGCCTGGCCGGTCCAAGTAGCCTGGCGGAACGAGAATTGGCGCGCGACGCGCGAAACCTGAAGCGGCTGGCCGACGAGCTGACGGCCCTCACGCCCGCGGAGCGCGCCAGCGTCCTCGCCGACGTTCGCAGTCGGCGGCGGCCTCGACCACTACCGAAGGACCTCCGGCCGCCCGTCCTGCGAGACAGCGGCGGCCGGTGGATCGGCGGCGACCTGCGCCGCGACAGTACCTACGACGACGACGGCCGCTGACCGCGGCCTGACGCGCCTGCAGATCCACCTCCCCTTCCCCCTACGCCCCATCTGGGCGACCACCTTGGCTTGCGCCGAAGTTGCGATGACTCCTATACGTATGTCAGGAGACATCGACATGGCATCCAGCAAGAAACAGCCCTCCGCCGACCCCTTCTCGACCACCGAGAAGCTGATGCAGACCTTTCGGATGCCTCGCGAGCTGGTGGTCTTCCTCCGAGGCGAGGCCGACGCCCGGGGCGCCGACCTGACGGCCCACGTCATCCGCCACCTCGACGGCCTGCGCACCTGGTTCGGCCTGCCGGCGGCCGCGGCGACCCTCCTGGAGGCGGACCGCCAGGCGCTCGGGATGGGGCGCTACGAGTACCTGCTCCACCTGCTCTTCCAGCGGGCCCTGGCGCTCCGAGAGCAGCCGCCGGGCTTCGACGGCCCGAATGCAGCCCAGGGGAGGAAGCGGTAGCGACCCTCTGGGGCCGCGCCGCGAAAGGCGCGCCATGCCGAACGTCAAGGGAGTCATCCTCACCGACCGCGACCGCGCGCTCCTCGCCTACGTCGGCATCGCCCGCTACGCCTCGGCCGACCAGGTCCACCGGCTCATCGCCCCCGAGCACAGCAAGAAGCTGGTCTACCGCCGGCTCGCCAAGCTCTGCCTGCCCGGCGGCCGGCTGGGCGAGGGGGCCTGCCTGCGCCGGCTCCACTACCGGCGCTACGAGGGGACGAGCGTGCCGGTCTGGGCGCTCACGCCCTACGGCCGCAGCCTGGTCGCGCCGCAGCTGCCGTGGCTCCCGACGCCGCCGGCCAAGGACGTCGGCGCTCGCTTCCTCGAGCACACCCTCCTCCTCAATGGCGTCCTCCTCGACCTCGTCTTGGCGCTCAGGAGGTCGGAGACGGCGCCGCTCGTGGAGCTCCCCTTCCGCTGGCGCGCCGAGAACGATGAGGCCCTCCAGTTCCGGGCCCTCGGCCACCACCTCGGCGAGTTGCACAACGCACTCCTGAAGCCCGATGCCATCCTCGACGTGCCAGGCCACGGGCGGCGGCTCTTCATCGAGGCGGAGACCGGCACGCAGAGCATCGTCACCGCCCACCCGGAGCGGACCGGGGCCATCCTCTCGAAGCTGCAGCGGTACAGGCAGTACTTCGACCTGCTCTCCGATGACCAGAAGTCCACCTGGTACGGCCGCGCCTTCCCCGACGGGCTGGTGCCGCGCCTCGTCTTCCTGGTCCACTCCCCCGACCGCAGGCACCGAGTGGAGAGGGCGGTGAAGGTCTGCCTGGACGGCACCTCCTTCCCGGAGTTCAGGGCTCGCACGGAACATCGGGCGTTCGAGGTGTTGGTCCTCACCTTCGGCGAAGCGGCGGGGAAGCTCCTCGGCTACTTCCCTGACCGCGTGGCCGAGCTCCGCGCGGCCGCACCGCGGCCTTCCGCGCCGCCAGCCGCCTCGATACCGCGGCCGGCGACCACAGTGCCGCCGAGCCTTCCCGCGCCCAGGTTCGCCCTGGCCATCGACGAGCGGGAGCTGTGCCTGCTCCGCGACTCGCTGCAGCGGGTGGACGAGGCGCTCTCGGACGCCTACGAGGCCATCGACCGCCACCAGCGGGCCGGGAACTGCACGTTCGACCTCGACGGCCTCCCCAGGACCGACCTCGAGTTCCTGCGGAAGCTCATCCTCCGCGAGCGGCCGTCACCGGCACGCTCGGACGCCGTAGGGCAGTGACACGAGGAGCCCGCCATGGAAGCCCCACACGCCACCCAACACGTCTCCGAGCCCCTCTGGACCGCCGAGGACGTGGCCGCCTTCCTGCGGGTCTCGCTCTCGATGGTCTACAAGCTGCGCCGCCAGGGCTCGCTCCCGGCCATCCGCGTCGGCGCCCTGTTCAGGTTTCAACCCGACGCCGTCCGCACCTTCGCGGGCGGCGAGGAGGTGGCCCGCACCTCGGGCCGCCGGTAGGAGGCCAGCATGGGCTCGGTGATGAAGCGGAAGAACGGCCGCACGGTCATCCAGTGGACCGACGGCAGCGGGCGGCAGCGTCAACAGGTGGTGGTGGCGACCGGCCAGGACGGCCAGCCGCTCTCGGGGCGAGCGACCGAGCAGCTGGCGCGGCGACGGCTCGCCGAACTCGAGGAGAAGGCCCGCCGGCAGCGGCTCGGCCTCGACCCGCTCCGGGCCGAGTCGCTCTCCATGACCTTCAGCGCGCTGATGGACTGGTGGTGGGCCTTGAAGGGCAAGAACCTCCGCTCCCACTCGGCGCGCTCCTACATCGAGAAGCACCTGCGCCATACGCTCGGACCGCTGCCGCTCCGCGAGGTCACCTCGGCGCGCATCCAGCGGCTGCTGGCCGACAAGGCGAGCGTGCTGGCGCCCAAGTCGCTCAACGACCTGCGCGCCTTCGTCTTCAACTTCTTCCAGGTGGCCCGGAAACCTGGAGGCCCGTGGGAAGGCCGGGCCAACCCGGTCGAAGACGTCGAACGGTTCAAGGTGACGCCGCGGCCGAAGAAGGTCCTGGCGGTGGAGGAGTTCGAGGCGGTCCTCGCCGAGGTGCCGCGCCGCTGGGAGGGGCCGGTCGCCACCGGCCTCTACGCCGGCCTGCGCGAGGGGGAGATCTTCGGGCTGCAGAAGGAGGACGTGGACCTCGACGCCGGCATCCTCATGGTCTGGCGCTCCTGGGAGGCGGCGCGCACCAAGGACGGCAAGGCCCTGCCGGTCCCCATCGCCGACCAGCTCCGCCCCCGCGTCGCGGCCGCGCTCCAGTCGCCGGGTCCCCTCCTCTTCCCGCGCCGAGACGGCTCGATGCACCCGTCGAACCTGCGGCTCGGCAGGATGCTCCGCGCCGCCATCGCCCGCGCCGGCCTCATCGAGGGCTGGCTGCACCGCTGCAGGGCGCCGGGCTGCGGCCACGAGGTGCAGAGCCCCAAGGCCACGCCGCCCGAGCGCTGCCCACGCTGCGGCAAGCCGACGGTCTGGGCCAAGGCCATCCCGCGCCACGTCACCTTCCACGGCACGCGCCACTCGTTCGGCACGGCCGTGGTCCGCGGCGCCGGCACCGCGGTGGCCCAGAAGGCGCTCCGCCACTCCGACGTGCGGCTCACCATCCACACCTACGGCCACCTCGACGACCGCGACCTCCGCGAGGGCATCGCGCGCGCCTTCGGGAGCGCCGCCGCCAGGCCGCCGCAACGCACTCCGAGTGCGTCAGAACTGCGGACGGGAACTGCTGGGGAACTGCGGACTCGACCAGCAGACGTTCTCGAGCCGCAGTCAGCAGACGCTCCAGGGCCGGACGATGACGCTCAAGCCATCGTCGATGCTGAGTATTTCGACGTCGAGCCCCCTAGAACGGATGCACGAAGAGCCCGGAGCGCAGCTTCGGCTCGAACCAGGTGCTCTTGGGCGGCATGATCAGCCCGGCGTCGGAGACGCTCATCACCTGCTCGACCCGGGTCGGGTAGAGGTGGAGCGCCAGCGCCCAGCCCTCGGCGTCGACGCGCCGCTCCAGTTCCTCGTGGCCGCGGATGCCGCCCACGAAGTCGACGTCCTTCGAGGTGCGCGGGTCCTTGACGCCGAAGAGCGGCTCGAGCACCTGGTCCTGGGCCAGCGAGCAGTCGAGGCTGGCGACCGGGTCCTCGGCCGGGAAGGTGCCGGGCCGGACGTGGGCGTGGTACCAGCGCTTGCCGAGGTAGATGCCGAAGGCCTGGGGGTGGTCGGGGGCGGCCGTCGAGGCCGGCTCGAGCTCGAGCACCTCCTGCAGGGCCGCCATTAGCGCCATGGGGGCGCGCCGCTGCGGGTCGCGCACCAGCCGGTTGTAGGCCAGGATCTGCATCTGGTCGTGCGGGAAGACCACCGCGAGGAACTGGCCGTGGTCGCCCGGCTGCCCCTTGCGGCTGGCGTGGACCCGCGAGGCCGCCGCCGAGCGGTGGTGGCCGTCGGCCACGTAGAGCGCCGGCACCTCCCGAAAGAGGGCCTCGAGCTTCGCCGCCACCGCGTCCGGCACCACCCAGAGCTGGTGGCCGACCGCGTCGCCGGTCACCAGATCGTACTCGGGTGCGGCCCGCTGCACCTCGGCGACCAGCGCGTCGATGGCCGGCGCCGCCCGGTAGGTGAGGAAGACCGGCTCGTCGTGCGCCGAGAGGGTGTCGACGTGGCGGACCCGGTCCTCCTCCTTGTCGGCGCGCGTCTTCTCGTGCTTCTTGATCAGCCCGCGGTCGTACTCGTCGACGCTGGCGCAGGCCACCAGCCCGACCTGGCGGTGCCTCCCCATCTTCTGCGCGTAGACGAAGAAGCGCGGCGCCGCCTCGGCCACCAGCACCCCGCGCCTGGTGAGCTCTTCGAGGTTCTTCTTCCCCTGGGCGTAGACCTCGTCGGCGTGCTCGTCGGTCCCCTCCGGCAGGTCGATCTCGGGGCGCGAGACCCGCAGGTAGCTGTCGCGGTTGCCTGCCGCCAGGGCCCGGGCCTCGGCGGTGGAGACGACGTCGTAGGGGGGCGAGGCGACGCGGGCGGCCAGCGCGGCCGGCGGGCGGAGGGCGCGGAACGGGCGGAGGATCGACATGGTCGGGCTCGTCGCGGCCGGCTAGCCCCAGAGCTTGTCGTCGCGACCCTTGAGCATCCCGCCACAGATGGCGCAGATCTTGGTGCTCCCACCGGTCGCGGCGGCGCGGCCATCCGGGTAGGTGTGCTCGCAGCCCTTGAGCGTCTTCTCGTTCTCGGCGCGGAACTCGGCCAGCGCCCCCTCCAGCCGCTTGATGACGTCGCGCAGCACTTCCTGACGGGCAACACGTTCGGCCTGGGTCATGCGACCTCCGCGGTCAAGGGGTGACGAAGCCGACGATGATACACCCTCTCCGCCGGGGCTGTCCCCTGCCTTCATGGACCGCCTCCAGGCCGCGCCAGCCGTGCTAGAAGCGGCGCTTCCAGGAGGAGAAACCGATGCGAAAGCTGCTCGCGCTGGTCGCCATGCTGGCCGCGGCCCTGCCGCCCGCGACCCGTGCCGCGCCGAAGGCCACCGGGCCGTCGGGCAGGGCCACGCCAGCCCCTCTCACCGACCTCGAGAAGGAGGCCTGCGCCAACGAGTTCGAAGTGCTGGAGAAGCGGGGCAAGTTCTTCCAGGCCCAGGGGCTCTCGACCGCCGAGGTGGCCAAGCGCAACGAGCTGGCCCAGGCGACGCTCGAGGAGTGCCTGGCCGGCCAGCGGGTGCGCCGCGCCGCCGAGCTGGAGAAGCTGAACGACATGAAGGAGCTCGACCGGCGCGTCGGGCCGGACGCCAGCGACGCCGTCCGGGCCGAGGTCTGGAAGCAGATCCGGCGCGAGCGGCTGGCCGGGAAGCCCCGCTCCAAGCTGACCGCCGAGGAGAAGGCCGAGCTGGCCGCCGGCGCCAAGGCCGAGGTGGCCGAGACCCACGCCACCCTCGACACCCACCACGCCAGGGACCCGGCCTTCATGCGCATGGTCCACTCGGCCCTGGCCTGCTACCACGGCGTGCGCCGCGACAAGGTCCGCGACCAGCTGGCGGCCGAGCAGGGCCGGCTCAAGAAGGGGGGCGGCGACCGGCAGAAGGTCTACGCGCTGCAGAGCCAGCTCAAGCAGTCGGACGACGTGCTGGCCCGCTCGCGCGAGGCGGCCCGGCGGTGGA
The DNA here is from genome assembly GCA_031388695.1 of Anaeromyxobacter sp. Lineage (GTDB taxonomy): Bacteria > Myxococcota > Myxococcia > Myxococcales > Anaeromyxobacteraceae > JADKCZ01. Next base: position 10,124 of record JANMRY010000140.1, read on the forward strand.
AGGCCGGGCTGCGCAAGTGCACCGAGGAGCAGGTGGCCATCCTCACCCGCTGCCTCGCCGTCCAGTTCGAGGACCGCCCCCCCGAGCCGGCCTGTGACTCGGAGGAGATCCAGCAGTACGTGCGCTTCATCAAGTAGGCATCATGCCTGGGTCGCGGCACCAAGCCCCACGTGGGGCCGCAGTTGAAATGGGGCGTCTCCCGGCGCCGCGCTCAATTCTGTTGACCGGCCCCTCCGTTGGCGCAGACTCGATCGGCACCCGGAGGGCTCCGTTGGCGTGCTCCCTCCTGCTGCCCATAGAGGACTACCGCATGCGCTTCGACGCTCCCCTCCGCCTCCTGCTGCTCACCGGCCTGCTGGCCCTCGTGGCCTGCGGCGACTCGCCGGCCCCCACCCCGCTCTCCGGCAACCAGGGCTGCTCCGGCTGCCACGGCGACTCGAGCCGCGCCGGGCTGACGCTCGACCAGGCGGCGCCGCCCCGGGATGCCCGCGGCGGAACCGACGCCACGCTGGTGACTGTCGGCGCCCACCTGGCCCACCTGCGGGGAAACGTCGCCTGCGCCACCTGCCACGCCGTCCCGGCCGCGGGTGACCGGACCCACATCAATGGCCCGACCGCCACGGTGATCTTCTCCGGCTCGGTGGTGGGCGCAAACAACACCCTGGTCGCCCCCTGGGACCGTTCCAGCGCCACCTGCACCAATTACTGCCATGGCGCATCGCTCCCCGGAGGCCCCAGGCCAGGGCCGGTATGGACCGCCCAGGGCGGGCTCAGCTGTGGTGCCTGCCACAGCGACCAGCAGACCAACGCGGTGTCGACGGGGCTGCACGCACTCCACCTCCGGTTCGTCGCTCCCCTCGCGACCTGCGCCGTCTGCCACGGCACAGGCTACGGGGCCGGCAGCGTCACGGCGCCGGCAACCGGCACGCACCACGACGGCCTGGTGGAGCTCACGCCCAGCGTGGGCTGGCAGGCAGCGGCCTGCGTCACGGGGACCCGCTCCTGCAACTCGAGCTGCCACACCACAGTGACCGGCTGCAAGCCCTGGCCCTGAGCCGGCCGAGGGCGGGTCCGAAACGGACCTGTAGTCCTATCCTACCTGTCGCATCTACCCTTCTGGTGGGTCGGGTTCTGGCGGCCAATCTTTCTTTATTGATCCAGGTCAAGCCGGTGGCTCCAGAGAAGCGCCATCCTTGGGGTAAGGCGAGCACGGGTGAACGTGTCAGCTCGCCGTCCCCCCGAGGTCATCCGCATGCGCTCCAATCGTCTCCTGGTCACCGCCGCCTTCGCGTCGCTCATCGCCCTCGCCGGCTGCGACAAGGCCCGGCCGCTGCCGGCCCCGGCCGGCAGCTCGCGCGGCTGCACCACCTGCCACGGCGGCCAGGAGAACCTGACCGGCGCGCCGCCTTTCAGCCTGCCGCGCAACGCCGCCGGGGAGATCGTGGCGAGCGGCAACCGCTTCGACGGCACCGCCAGCACCACCAGGGTCGAGGTCGGAGCCCACACCGCCCACCTCGCCCGCGGCGTCGCCTGCGGCGCCTGCCACGTGGTGCCTGGCACGCTCCAGGCCCCCAACCACAACACCGGCACCCAGGCCACCGTCACCTTCAAGGAGCTCGCGGCGGCCAACAACGTCATCCCCTCGACCTGGGCCCGCGCCACCCCGACCTGCACCAACTACTGCCACGGCTCCTCCCCGACCTGGACGGCCGGCGGTTCGCGTCACAACCCGAGCTGGCTCGTCCCGGCCCAGGGCGCCTGCGGCACCTGCCACGGCCAGGGCGCGGCCGGCACCAACCCGCTGCCGCCCGCCAGCGTCCACCCGCAGCTGGTCGAAGCGACCGGCCAGCCCATCCTGGCGACCGACTGCATCGGCTGCCACCGCGACACCGTCAACGCCGACGGCACCATCAACCTGGCGAGCGGCAAGCACGTCAACGGGGTGATCGACGGCGGCGGCCACCCGGCCGGCTGGTACGACCCGGCCAACCCGCCCGGCGCCCACGGCCCGGCCGGCAACGGCGGGCTGCAGAATTGCACCTCCTGCCACGGCAGCAACTTCGCCGGCGGCAACTCCGGCGTCAGCTGCAACGCCTGCCACGCCACCGCCGGCCACCCCAACTGGCAGACCGAGTGCACCTTCTGCCACGGCAGCACCACCCGCACCGGCGACGCCACCTTCCCCAACGTCGGCACCGGCACCCTGGTCCGCGCCAACCTGGCCTCCCCGCCGGTCGGCAGCCAGGGCGAGACCAACACCACCGCCTACGCCGTCGGCGCCCACGAGGCCCACGTCAGCCCCACCCGCTTCGCCCGCGCCTCGCAGTGCTCGGAGTGCCACGGCCCGACCCTCCCCTCCGACCTGACGCACGTCGGCGGCACGGTCTGGATCGGCTGGGGCGCCACCGCCGCCGGGAACGGCTTCTCCCCAGTCCCTGCGGCCGGTAACCTGGTGCGCTGGAACGACGCCACTGGAGCGGTCCCCAATTGCACCAACTACTGCCACGGCGCCACGCTGGCCGGCGGCGCCCGCGCCTCGGTGAAGTGGAACGAGGGGGCGACCGGCGCCACCTGCGGCAGCTGCCACGCGCTCCCGGTCCCCTACACGGCGGCCGGCGGCTGGCACGTGCGGCGCCAGGACTGCTCGACCTGCCACACCGGTTACCCGTCGAGCCCGACACCTGCAACCACCCTCACCGGCGCCGCTCTCTCCACCCATGTCGACGGAGCCGTGCAGGTCGTCGCCCTGGCCTGCACCTCCTGCCACGGCAGCGCCACCAACGCCGCGCCGCCCAGCGACACCGCCGGCGCCACCACCGGCGTCAAGGTCGGCGCGCACCAGCAGCACCTGACCGGCACCACCTTCACCGCCGCCCCGCTCGCCTGCGCCGAGTGCCACCCGACGGTGAGCAACCCGCGCCACGCCACCGGCGGCGTCAACATCTCCTGGAACCTCGGCGCCACCGTCTGGGCGGGCGCCACCTTCCCGGCGGTCACCCCGGCCGCCGGCCCCAGCCTGCCGGCCGGCTGGGAGGCCACCCCGACCTGCACCAACTACTGTCACGGCGGCTTCACCAACGGCGCAGCGGCCACGGTCAACTGGACCTCGACCACCGCCTTGACCTGCAACTCGTGCCATGGCCGCACCGCCGGGGCGACGGCCAGCCCGCCGGGCGGCACGCACCCGAATAACGCCACCTGCGTCACCTGTCACCCCGGCTACACCGCCACCACCGTCAACCCGACCAACCACATCAACGGCAGGCTCGATCTGGTCGCGCAGACCTGCACCTCCTGCCACGGCACCGGCACCGATCCAGCACCGCCCCTGGATACCGCCGGCAACAGCACCGGCGTCAAGGTCGGCGCGCACCAGAAGCACCTGACCGGCACCACCTTCACCGGGACGCCGCTCGCCTGCACCGAGTGCCACCCGACCGTGAGCAGCACGACTCACGCCACCGGAGGCGTCAACATGGTCTGGAGCCTCGGCGCCACCGTCTGGGCGGGCAATACCTTCCCGGCCGTCACTCCGGCCGCCGGCCCCAGCCTGCCGGCCGGCTGGGAGACCACACCGACCTGCACCAACTACTGCCACGGCGGCTTCACCAACGGCGCGGCGGCCACGGTCAACTGGACCTCGACCACCGCCATG
>JANMRY010000145.1:0-28742 GCA_031388695.1 Anaeromyxobacter sp.
GCCAAGGCTCTTGGCGCGGACGCCGTCGGCCGCCATTTCGCGGCGGTGTCGACAGCGCTCGACAAGGTCGCGGCCGCCACGCTTGAGCCACCTGCCCAGGGCCAGCAGCGCCAGCCGGCGGTGGAGCCTGGGGAGGCAGAGCACCTGCACGGTGAGCCCGCGATCTGCGGCCAGCAGGAGCCGGAGGTACTCCCCGCAGCCGGCCGGGGTGGCGCTCGGCCACCTGGAGGATCGACCGGCGGATGGCGCTCCGCGCCACCTGGTCGAAGGCGCGCCGTTGCCGCCAGCTCAGCGCGCCCCGCTCCAGGGCCATGCGGCGCGGCTTGAAGTAGTAGTCGAGGTTGCCGGCGTAGAACCGCAGGTCGGGGTGGTGCCGGAGGATCAGGTTGGCGCCGTGGATCCGGTACTGGCTGACGAAGTCGTGGACCACCCCGACGTCGTGAGCAGGCAGGACTTGAGGAAGAGCTCCGAGTCGCAGCAGATGTTGAACGGGTCGCCGAAGGCCCCCAGCTCCATGGCCAGCGAGCGCCGGAAGAGCACGTTGCAGAGCGTGAAGTCCTGCGGGAGAATCCGATCGCGCGCGGCGAAGATGGTGATGCCGCGCTCGACCTCCGCGAAAGGCAGCCGCAGCTCGGTGCGCCGCCCCGTCGCCTCGTCGAGGACGTAGCCGTTGGCATAGACCATCACCAGCCCCGGGTTGCGGTCGACCAGCGCCATGGCCTTGGCGAGGTAGCCGGGATCGAGCAGGACGTCGTCATCCGAGAGCAGGAGGAAGAACTCCCCCCGGGCGTGCTCGAAGACGGCGCTCCGCCAGTTGCCGACCATGCCCAGGTTGGTCGCGTTGCGGACGTAGCGGAAGCGCGGGTCGGCGGCGAAGGCGGCCATGGCCTCGCGGGTCCCGTCCTCCGAGGCGTTGTCGGAGACCAGCACTTCGAACGACCCGTACCGCTGCGCCAGGGCGCTCTGCACCGCCTCGAGGAGCATGGCCTGACGGTTGAAGGTCGGGATGACGACGGTGACCCGGGGCATGGCGCTCATTCTCCGATCAACCCCTCAGCCCCAGCAACCACTCGCGGTTCCCGGCCGGCCCCTGGATCGGGCTCTCGGCGTGGCCCATCACCTCGAAGCCGAGCGCGACCGCCGCCGCCTGCACCGCCGCGAGCGCCCCCAGCCGCTTCGAGTCCTCGCGCACCACGCCGCCCTTGCCGACCTCTCCCTTGCCCACCTCGAACTGCGGCTTGACCAGCAGCAGCGCCCAGCCCCCCGGCTTCAAGATGGCCCGCACCGCCGGGAGGACCAGCTTGAGCGAGATGAAGGAGAGGTCGCCCACCACCAGGTCGACCCGCTCGCCGAGCGCCTCGGCGGTCAGGGCCCGGGCGTTCTCACGCTCGCGCACCACCACCCGGGGGTCGACACGGATCCGATCGTGGAGCTGCCCGTAGCCGACGTCCACGGCGTGGACCCGCGCCGCCCCGCGCTGCAGCAGCAGGTCGGTGAAGCCGCCGGTCGAGGCACCCAGGTCGGCGCAGGTGAGGCCGGCCGGATCGACAGGGAAGACCTCGAGCGCCTTCTCCAGCTTGAGCGCGCCGCGCGAGACGTAGCGCTGGGGCCCGGCCCCCTCCTTGATGCGCAGCGGCAGGGCCTCGTCGACCTGCTGGCCCGGCTTGTCGACGCGCGCCTCGCCGGCCACCACGGCGCCTGCCATCACCAGGGCCTGCGCCTGGGTGCGGGACTCGGCCAGGCCGCGCTCCACCAGGAGCAGATCGATGCGGCGCCTGGCCAGGGGGCTCCTAGGCGACGCCGCGGGCCTGCTTCTCGCCGAGGAGGGCCCGGCAGGCGGCCACGATGGCCGGGGCGTCGATGCCGACCTCGGCCCGCTGCCGCGGCTGCTCGGCGTGGGTGATGAAGCGGTCGGGGATGCCGAGCCGCTTCACCAGCACCCCGCTGGCAACCAGCCCATGCCCCTCGAAGGCCTCCAGGCAGGCGCTGCCGAAGCCGCCGTTGAGCGCGTTCTCCTCCACCGTCACCACCCGGCGGATGGCCGCCGCCTCGCCGCAGATGAGCGCCTCGTCGAGCGGCTTCACGAAGCGGGGGTCGATGACCCTGGCCTCGATCCCGCCACGGGCCAGCTCCTCGGCCGCCGCCAGCGCCGGGGCCAGCGTGGCGCCGGCCGCGATCACCAGCACGTCGGGCCGGGCCCCGCCGGCGCGGACCACCCGCCCTGCGCCGATGGGCAGGACCGCCGGCGGCCGATCCACCGCCACGCCCAGGCCGGCGCCGCGCGGGAAGCGGAAGGCGCAGGGGCCTGGGTGGCGCAGCGAGGTGTGGAGCATGTCGCGCAGCTCCGACTCGTCGGACGGCGCCATCACCACCAGGTTGGGGATGCAGCGCAGCCAGGAGAGGTCGAAGGCCCCCTGGTGCGTCTTGCCGTCGGCCCCCACCAGCCCGCCGCGGTCGAGGGCGAAGGTGACCGGCAGCTGCTGCAGCGCCACGTCGTGGATGATCTGGTCGTAGCCGCGCTGCAGGAAGGTCGAGTAGATGGCCACCACCGGCCGCATCCCCTCGCAGGCCAGGCCGGCGGCGAAGGTGACGGCGTGCTGCTCGGCGATGCCGACGTCGTAGGTCCGCTCCGGGAAGGCCTGCTTGCACTTGATCAGGCCGGTCCCCTCCAGCATGGCGGCGGTGATGGCCACCACCCTGTCGTTGGCCTTCATCTCGGCGACGAGCGCCTCGGCGAAGAGGTCGGTGTAGGCCTTGGGGGCCGGCTTCTTCACCGACTTGCCGGTGGCCACGTCGAAGAAGGAGAGGCCGTGGCCCCGGGTGGCCGGGTCCGACTCGGCCGGGTGGTAGCCCTTCCCCTTCTGCGTGATGACGTGGAAGAGCACCGGGCCGCCGAAGGCCGCCAGCTTCTGGAAGGTCTCGACCAGCGCCACCACGTCGTGGCCGTCGGCCGGGCCGACGTAGTGGAAGCCGAGCCCCTCGAACATCACCCCCGGGGTCACCAGCGCCTTGGCGGCCACGATGCCGTGGCGGATGGCGTCGATCGCCTCGTGCCCCTTGGGGAGCTTCTCGAGGAACTCCTTCACGCCGTGGCGCCAGCGGTTGTAGGTGCGCGAGGTGAACTTCTTGGAGAGCCACTCGCCCATGGCCCCGACGTTGGGCGAGATCGACATCTCGTTGTCGTTGAGGACCACGATCAGGTCGCGCTTCAGGTAGCCGGCCTGGTTGAGCCCCTCGAAGGCCTCGCCGCCGGTCATGGCGCCATCGCCGAGCAGCGCCACCACCTTGCCGGGCTGGCCGGTCAGGTGCTTGGCCTCGACCATGCCGAGCGCCGCCGAGATGGCGGTGGAGGCGTGGCCGACCCCGAAGGCGTCGTGCTCCGACTCGTGCCGCTCGGGGAAGCCGGCCAGCCCACCCTCCATGCGGATGGTCTTGAACTGCTCGCGCCGGCCGGTCAGGAGCTTGTGGGCGTAGGCCTGGTGGCCGACGTCCCAGACCAGCTTGTCGACCGGCGAGGAGAAGACGTAGTGGAGCGCCACGTTGAGCTCGACCGCCCCCAGCGAGGAGCCGAGGTGGCCGCCGTTGGCGGCGCAGGTCTCGATGATCTCGTCGCGGATCTCCGAACAGAGTCGCGGCAGGTCGCTGACCGGGAGCTTCTTCAGGTCGGCGGGCGAGTCGATGGCGTCGAGCAGGCGGCGCATGGGCATCTCCTCCTTCACTTCTTCCGTTCGATGACGTAACGGGCCCGGGCCCGCCGCGCCGCGGCGCGCGGCCCGAGCGGGGACAGGGCGGCCAGGGCCTCGCCGAGCAGCGCCTCGGCGCGGGCCCGGGTGGCCTCGGCGCCGAGCAGCGCCGGCAGCGTGGCCTTGCCGGCGGCGGCGTCCTTTCCGGCCCGCTTCCCCAGGGTGGCGGTGTCGGCGGTCAGGTCGAGCAGGTCGTCGGCGGCCTGGAAGGCCAGGCCGAGCTGGAGGCCGATGGGGTAGACCACCGCGGCGTCGGCCCCGGCGCACCGCGCCCCGCCGGCGACCGAGGCGGCCAGCAGGGCCCCGGTCTTGGTGCGCATGAGCGTCAGCACCTCCTCCTCGCCGAGCAGCCGGTGCTCGGCCTCGATGTCGCGCTGCTGCCCCTCCACCATGAGCAGGGCGTTGTCGGCCAGCAGGCGGGCCAGCCCGGCCGCCGCCGGCTCCGGGGCCGCCAGCAGGTGGGAGAAGGCGAGCGACTGCAGCCCATCGCCGACCAGCACCGCGGTCGCCTCGTCGTAGGCCACGTGGACGGTCGGCCGGCCCCGGCGCAGGTCGTCGTCGTCCATGGCCGGCAGGTCGTCGTGGACCAGCGAGTAGGTATGCACGCACTCCATGCTCAGGGCGAAGCGCATCGCCAGCGAGCCGTCGGAGGCGTCGCCCCCGTGGGCCTCGCAGGCGGCCAGCACCAGCGCCGGCCGGAGCCGCTTGCCGCCGGCCAGCAGGGCGTACTTCATGGCGTCGACCAGCCGGGCCGGGGCCTCGGCGCGGCGCGCCTCGATCAGCGCCGTGAGGCCCGCCTCCACGCGCGCGGAGACCGACCGCAGGTAGGGCTCGATGGCGAATGGCTCACTCACGGTGGCCGCCTTTTATCACGCCCTTCGGCCGGGTTCACGGGCCCCGTCGCGATCCAGGCAGCGCCCGGCGGCCGGTAGATGGAGGCGCTTCGATTTGGGGGCGGCCTCGTCTAGAGTCATCGGCCGATGGCCCCCGCTCCGCTCATCTCCATCGCCCTCTGCACCTACAACGGTGAGGGCTTCCTGCGACCCCAGCTCGAGTCGTTGCTGCGCCAGGAGCATGCGGAGCTGGAGGTGGTGGCGGTCGACGACGGCTCGAGCGACGGCACCGTGGCCATCCTCGAGGAGCACGCCCGGCGCGACCCGAGGATCAGGGTGCACCGCAACCCGGAGAACCTCGGCCACCGTCGCAACTTCGAACGGGCCCTGGGGCTCTGCCGGGGGGAGCTGATCGCCCCCTGCGACCAGGACGACGTCTGGCGCCCCGAGAAGCTGCGGCACATGGCGGCGGCGCTGGGTGATTCGGCCGCGGTCTACTGCGATTCCCAGCTGATCGACTCGGCGGGGCGATCGCTCGGCCGGCGCATGTCCGAGCTCTTTCCCATGGGCCCGATTCACGATCCGGCCGGGTTCTTCTTCGGCAACACCGTCTCCGGCCACGCCATGCTCTTCCGCCGTGCCTTGCTGGAGCGGGCACTGCCGATCCCGGAGGGGCTCTACCACGACTGGTGGCTGGCCTTCGTCGCCGCCGCCGAGGGGGGCGTGGCCTGGTGCGCCGAACCGCTGGTCGCCTACCGGCAGCACGGCACCTCGGTCACCGACGTGGCCAGGCTGCGCACGCGGGGAGCCAAGCCGGCCGGGCGAGGCACGGTTCGGTACCTGGCCATCGCGCAGCGGCTGCGCGCCTGCTCGGCCTACCTGGCAGGGCGTGACGGTGGCCTCTCGGCCGAGCTGCTGCGGCTCTGGCTGGAGCGCGCTGACCGGTTCCTCTGCCTGTCGCTCCCGCTGCTGGCACTCCGCCACCGGAACCGGCTCTTCGCCCTGCAGCGCCCCGGCCGGGCGCGGCAGGTTCGGGCGGCCCTCTCGCTCGCCGTGGGCATGCGCCTCAAGCGGCTGGTTCAGCCCCGGGCCTACGCCCCGGTCCCCTGAGCCCGGTTCCCCGCCGCCCGCGCCGCCTCCACGTGCGGCTCCCAGAAGGCCAGGTGGCGCCCCTTGTACCAGCCGTGCGCCGCCATGGGGAGCCGCCGGCCGGCCATGGCGTAGAGCCGGTCGGGGTTGATGTCGAAGGAGAAGGAGAGCGCCTCGGCGACCTGTGGTGTGCGGTGGGCGTGGCCGCGCTTGGAGGGCTCGATGCTCCAGAAGATGTCCTCGTGGTAGTGGTGCGTCCCCTGGTGGCGCAGGTAGTGGTCGATGGCATCCTTCATCTCGACGCTGAGCCGGTGGTGGGTCTCGACCTTGCGCAGCGAGAAGCCGCCGTTGCCGACCCGGTTCCGGGTCTCGAAGCGGTAGACCTTGTCCTCCACGCCGAAGATCCACTTGCTGAGCAGCATCTTGAGCTGGTGGATGCGGACGCTCACCTCGGTCTTGGAGACCCAGGGTGCGCCCACGTAGTCGTAGCCGGCCTCCACCCAGCGGGCCAGGTCGTCACGGAAGACGAAGACATCGAGCTGGCAGACCAGCAGGTAGGCGCTCCCGAGGAAGCGCTGGTAGAACCCGGTCGAGAGCAGCAGCCGGTTGTAGCCCTGGACCGAGGTGAAGTAGTCGGGGTCGAAGGTCTCCACCGCCTTGAACGGGAAGCGGGCCTCGATGGCCGCGGTGTCGAGCCCGGCCGGCTTGACCATCACCAGGTGGTGGGCCCCCAGCACCCGGAAGGTGCTCTCCAGCGAGATGGTCTCCTCCGGGTCGAGGAACGACCGGTAGACCGGCACCAGGATGGCGAGCTTCTCGGCGGGGAGCGCTGGCATGGCGTCGCCGCAACCTACCCAATGTGACGAGCGTCCGCCAACCACCGGCGCGAAGTTCTGTTAGAACCGGTGATCATGACCACCTCGCGCAAGGGCATCATCCTGGCCGGCGGCGCCGGCACACGGCTCTACCCGGCCACCCTGGCCGTCTCCAAGCAGCTCCTGCCGGTCTTCGACAAGCCCATGATCTACTACCCGCTCAGCGCGCTGATGCTGGCCGGGATCCGCGAGGTGCTGGTCATCTCCACGCCGCAGGACACGCCGCGCTTCGAGGCCCTGCTCGGCGACGGCACGGCCTGGGGGATGCGCTTCGAGTACGTGGTCCAGCCCAGCCCCGACGGCCTGGCCCAGGCCTTCATCCTCGGCGCCGGCTTCGTCAAGGGTGGCCCCTCGGCGCTGGTGCTGGGCGACAACATCTACTACGGCCACGAGCTCCAGCAGATCCTCAAGGCCGCCGACGCCCGCCGCACCGGGGCCACGGTCTTCGCCTACGCGGTGCAGGACCCGGAGCGCTACGGCGTGGTCGAGTTCGACCCGCAGCGAAAGGTGCTCTCCATCGAGGAGAAGCCGGCCCGTCCCAAGTCGCGCTACGCGGTGACCGGCCTCTACTTCTACGACGAGGCGGTGGTTGAGCTGGCCCGCCAGGTCAAGCCCTCGGCGCGCGGCGAGCTGGAGATCACCGACCTCAACCGGCTCTACCTGGATCGCCAGCAGCTCACCGTCGAGATCATGGGGCGCGGCTATGCCTGGCTCGACACCGGCACCCACGAGTCGCTGCTGGAGGCCGGGCAGTTCGTGGCCACCATCGAGAAGCGGCAGGGGCTCAAGATCGCCTGCCCCGAGGAGGTGGCCTGGCGCCAGGGCTGGATCGACGACGCCCAGCTGGAGCGCTGCGCCGCGGCGCTCGGCAAGTCGACCTACGGCGGCTACGTCCGCAGCCTGCTCGGCACCCGGGTCTTCTGATGCAGGCCCATCCGACCAGCCTCCCCGGCCTCTTCGTCGTCGAGCCGCAGGTCTTCGGCGACGCCCGCGGCTTCTTCTTCGAGAGCTTCAACCAGCGCAAGCTGGAGGCGGCGCTGGGCCGGCCGCTCGGCTTCGTGCAGGACAATCACAGCCGCTCGGCGCGCGGCGTGCTGCGCGGCCTCCACTACCAGCTGCCGCAGCCCCAGGGGAAGCTGGTGCGGGTCACCACCGGCGAGGTCTTCGACGTGGCCGTGGACCTGCGGCGCGGCTCCCCCACCTGCGGCCGCTGGCTGGGCGAGCTGCTCTCGGCCGAGAACAAGAGGCAGCTCTGGATCCCGGAGGGGTTCGCCCACGGCTTCCTGGTGCTCTCGCCGGAGGCCGAGTTCCTCTACAAGACCACCGCCTACTACGCCCCGGAGGCGGAGCGTTGCATCCGCTGGGACGACCCGGCGCTGGCCATCGCCTGGCCCTCGGTCGGGGCGCCGCCGCAGGTGTCGCCGAAGGACGCCAAGGGGCTCTCCTTCGCCGAGGCGCCGCGCTACGATCCTTGAGTGGCCGGATCCTTGAGTGGCCGGATCCTTGAGAGGCCGGACCCCTGACCGGGTCGGGCGCTCAGGCGCCGCGGCCGGCCAGGATCTCGCGGATCCGCCCGGTCAGCCCGGCCATGTCGATGGGCTTGGCGAAGTAGGCCATGGCGCCGGCGGTCAGCCCGGTCCGCTCGTCCTCGGGCGTCTTGCGCGCCGAGATGAAGATCACCGGGATGTCGGCGAAGGTCGGGTTGCGCTTGATGGCCCGGCAGAGCTCGAAGCCGTCGATCCAGCTCATCATCACGTCGAGCAGGATGACGTCGGGCCGGTCGACGTGCATGGCCGAGATGAGCCGCAGCCCGTTGGCCGCCTGCCCCACCTCGAACCCCTCCAGCTCCAGCGCCAGCGTCAGCATCTCGCGGGTGTCGCGGTCGTCGTCGACGATGATGACCCGGGGGCGGGCCGGCGCGGTGCTGGCCACGGCGGTCATGCCTCCTCCTCGACGAGCGGCGCGGCGGTCTCGTTGCCGGCGGCGTCCTTGACCAGCTGCTCGACGCGGCGCTCGGCCTCGTCGAGGCGGCTCCCGGCGTCGCGCGCCAGCTTGACGCCCTCGGCGAAGCGCTCCACCGACTGCTCCAGGGAGAGGTCGCCGGCCTCGAGCGCCTCGACCACCTTCTCGAGCCGCGCCACCAGGGCGTCGTAGGACGCCTCGGCCACCTTCTCCACCTTGTCGCTGCTCTTCGCCACGTCGCCTCCGCTCCGCCCCGGCTCCCAGATTCCTTAGCCCCGGTCCCGTGACCGGTCAACCGGCGCCGCCCCGCGCCCCGGCACCGGGTCGTCACCCGCGTCGATCGCCTTCACCTCGGCGTCGACCCAGCCCTCGCCCAGCGCCACCCGGAAGGGCTCCCCCGGGGCGAGCCCCGCGCTGCGCGTCACCAGCCGCCCCTGCTGCAGGGCCAGGGCGAAGCCGCGCTTGAGCAGCCGCGCCACGTTGGCCGGCTCGAGCCGGGCCTGCAGCGCCGCCATGCGCAGCGCCTCCCGCCTGAAAGTGGCCGCTTGCCACCCATCGAGCCGCCGCCGGGCCGCCTCGACCCGGAGCCCCAGGGCACGGAGCCGGGCCCTGGGCTCGGTGCGGGCCAGCCGCCCGCGCAGCCGCTCGAGGCGGGCCCTCCCGGCCTCGATCGGCCGCAGGGCGCCGGCCTCGGCCCGTCGCCCCAGGTCCTCGAGCCGGTGGCGCTGCGCCGAGACCAGGTGGGTCGGGTCGCCCAGCTCGGCCTGCAGCGCCCGCAGGTCGCGCCGCCTTCCATCGAGCGCCGCCCCCACGGCCCGCCGCAGCCGGCCGCGCAGCCCGGCCAGCCCGGCCAGCAGGTCGTCGCGGACCGGCGCCACCAGCTGGGCGGCGTGGGTCGGCGTGGCGGCGCGGGCGTCGGCCACCAGATCGGCCACGGTCACGTCCATCTCGTGCCCCACCGCCGAGACCACCGGGACCGGCGAGGCGGCGATGGCACGCGCCAGCGCCTCGTCGTTGAAGGCCCAGAGGTCCTCGCGCGAGCCGCCGCCGCGGGTCACCACGATCACGTCGACGCCGTGGCGGGCCAGCGCCCGGAGCGCAGCCACCACGGTGGCCGCCGCCCCCTCGCCCTGCACCCGGCATGGCGCCACCAGGACCGGGAGCCCGGGGAAGCGCCCCTGCAGCACCCGCAGGAAGTCGCCCAGCGCCGCGGTGGTGGTGCTGGTGGCCACGCCGATGCGGCGCGGCAGGAAGGGGAGCGGCCGCTTGCGGGCCTCGGCGAAGAGCCCCTCGGCCGCCAGCCGGGTCTTGAGCTGCTCCAGCTGCAGCGCCAGGGCCCCGGCCCCGTGCGGCTCCACCTCGCTCGCCACCAGCTGGTACTTGCCGTGCGGCGGGTAGATCTCGACGCGGCCGCGCACCGCCAGCTCCTGCCCCTCCTCCAGCCTGAAGCGGAGCCGGCGGGCCTGCGAAGCCCAGAGCACGCAGGGGAGCGTCGCCCCCTCGTCCTTGAGCGTGAAGTAGGCGTGGCCACTCGACTGGGTGCGCAGGTTGGCCAGCTCGCCGCGCACGTGGACGTCGGCGAAGCGCGGCTCCACCGCCCCCTTGAGGGCGTTGGTGAGCTGCAGCACCGTCAGCGGCGCCGCCGCCGCGGCCGCCTCGGCCGCCGCGGGTGATGCGGATGACGCGGTCGCCGGGGCCGATGCGCGGGGCGCGAAGAGATCGCCCATGGCGGGCGCCGGGGGTCGGCGCGGCGGGCGGCTCACCGGCGCGACCCGCCGCCGGACCGGCGCAGCGCTACCAGCAGCCGCAGCAGCTCGTCGACCTGGGCCTGGCCTTCGAGCCGCCAGGGCGCCAGCGATCGACCGGGGCCGACGTGGACGCCGAGCACCAGCGGCTCGCCGACCGCGAAGGCGTCCTCGTCGGTGACGTCGTCGCCGAGGTAGAGCGCCGCCTCCAGCTCCAGCCGCTTGAGCAGGCCGCGCAGCGCGTCGCCCTTGTTGGGGAAGGTGCGCGGCAGGACGTTCAAGACCTTCTTGCCGGCCACCAGCCTCGTCCCGGTGAGCCGGTTGGCGGCGGCGTAGACCGCCTGCTCGGAGCGCCGCCAGGTCCGCGCCAGCCCGTAGTGGATGGCCAGCGTCGAGCGCTTGTCCTCGAAGTGGAGGCCGGGGACCCCGGCCAGCGCCACCTCGAGCTGCCGCCGCCAGCCGCGCACCTGGCGCAGCACGGCGGCCGGCACCGGCCGGGCGTGGAGGAACTCGAAGCCGTGGTTCCCCACCACCGAGGGGACCACCCCCTCGGTCAGCTCGCGGGTGTGGCTCCAGCTCCGGCCCGAGATGGCGGCCACGTTGTAGAGGCGCGAGAGGCGCACCAGCAACGCCCGGGTGGACCGGCGCATGCGGTGGCCATCGGGATCGCGGACCACCGGGGCCAGCACCCCGTCGTAGTCGAAGGCCAGCAGCACCGGCCGAGGCGACCCGGCGCCGACGAAGCGCTCCAGGGTGCCGCGGTGGGAGGGGTGGAGGAGGTCCCGCATGCCGGTCGAGGGGATGATAGCACCGGGCGGGCAGCGCGAGCGCGTGTGTTCCGGCCGCGCACGCGTAGAATGGTGGCGTGCCGCGCATCCTCCTCGCCGAGGCGCACGTCCCGACCCGGGAGATCGTCCAGAAGCGGCTGGTCGACTCCGGGTTCGACGTGATCGTCGCCACCGACGCCGCCGCCGCGCCCGGGCTCCACGCCGCCGAGCGGCCCGACGCCGTGGTCCTCGCGGTCAACTCGCCGGGCGCGGCCGAGGCGGCGCGCCTGCTGCGCCTCGCCGACCCGCGCCTGGTGCTGGTGGCGCTCGACCACGGCCACCTCGAGCAGCCTGTCGGCGCCGAGGCGGTGGCCGGCATGAAGGCCAGCGCCTACGTCGAGACGCCGCTGGGCCGCGAGCTGGCCGACCGGCTCTCCCTCCTCATCGGCCAGGCCTCCGCGGCCCGGGCCCGGCTCACCGGCGTGGCCGCCCTGCTGGCCCGCCCCCCGGCCGCAGCCGGTGACATCAAGGTCGGCGTGGTGGCGAGGCTCATCCACCAGGTCTGGCGCTCCACCAGCGACGGCGTGCTGGTGCTCGACGGCGGCGGCAAGGAGCGGAGGCTCTTCTTCCTGCGCGGCACGCCGGTCGCGGTCGAGTCCTCCGAGCCCTCCGAGACCCTGGCCGGCTGGTTCGACACCACCGGGCGGCTCGACCCCGCCGCCCGCTCCGCCGTGCGGGACGCGGTGGCCGGAGGGCTCTCGGCCGGCGCCGCGCTCATCGCCGCCGGCGTGATCGAGCCGGGCGAGGGGCTGCAGGCGGCCCTGGGCGCCCACGTGCGCACCCTGCTGGTCAGCAGCGTCGGCGCCCGCGAGGGGCGCTGGCGCTTCCACGTCGGCGACGAGTTCACGGTGCAGCTCCAGCCGGTCGAGGTGCTGCCGCTGGCCCCGCTGCTGGAGGGGGCGCGCGCCCACCTGCCGGTCAAGCACTTCGCCGACGCCCTCAAGGCGGTGCTGGCCGCGGTCCCCACCCGCACCGCCGAGTGCGCCAAGCTGGTCACCCTGGCCGGGCTCGGCGTCTCCGACCAGCGGCTGCTGCAGGCGCTCGACGGCCAGGTCACCACCAAGGAGTTCCTCGGGGCCCGCAAGGCCGACCTGAAGGAGGCGCTCTCGCTCCTCTGGTTCCTCTCGCTCGTCGGGGCGCTGGTCTTCCACGAAGGGGCCGCTGCTGCCGCTGGCGCCGGCGCCGGCGACCCGGCCGCCGCCACCCAGGCCCGCCCTCGTCCCCCGCTGCCGGCCGACCGGGCCGAGGCGGTGCGGCAGGCGGCGCTGCGCATCCTCCCCGGCACCTACTTCCACGCCCTCGGCGTCGACATCGCCGCCGAGTCCGACGAGGTGGAGCGGGCCTACCGCGAGGTGGCCGGGCGCTTCCACCCCGACGCCTTCGCCGACTGGGAGGTGGGCGACCTCCATGACCTGCTGCTCTCGGTGCAGGACAAGGTGAGCGCCGCCTACCGCGTCCTCGTGAACGAGGAGAAGCGGCGCCAGTACCTCGGCTTCCTGCTGCTCAAGTTCGAGCTGGCCGGGGTGCGCACCCCGGGGATCGTGCTCGACGCCGAGCTGGCGCTCAAGCGCGGAGAGCGGGCCCTGCGCGCCCGGCGCCACCGCGAGGCGATCGACGCGCTCCGCTACGCCGCCGGGCTCAACCCGCGCGAGCCGGAGTACCTGGCCATGTTCGCCTTCGCCGAGTTGCACGCTCCCGGCCAGCCGGCCGGGGCCCGCGCCGGCGCCGCCCTCGAGGCCGCGCGCCGGGCCCTCCAGCTCGACCCCGGCCACCCCCGCGCCATGGTGGTGGTGGCGCTCTCCGAGGCGCTGGCCGGCAGGGGCGAGGCGGCGCTGGAGGCGGCGCAGCGGGCCGTCCGGGTCCACCCGGCCAGCGAGCTGGCGGCGCGGACGCTGGAGCGGCTGAGCCGGCCGCCCGCGAGGGCGCGGCCGTGAGCGAGCCGACGCCGGGGGCCCTGCGCCCGGCGCCCTGGCTGCTGCCCGCGGCGCTGGCCGCGCTGGCCGGCGCCCTCACCCTGAGGCGCATCGACGACCCCGACTACTTCACCCACCTCGCCATCGGCCGGGCCCTGCTCGAGGCCCGGCTCGGGGCGGTGGCCGAGCCGTTCCAGCTCGGCTGGAGCGCCCCGCTCGGCCACGAGGAGCTGCTCTTCCGGCTCGCCCTGGTCGGCTGGCGCGGCCTGGCCGGCGACGCCGGGGTCTCGCTGGCGGTGGCGCTGCTCTCGGCGCTGGCGCTCGGCCTCGCGGCGCGGGCCGGCCCGCCGCCGCGGAGCTGGCCCCGCCTGGGGGTGGCGCTCGCCTTCCTCGCCCTGGTCCTCTGGGTAGCCCGATTCCGGCTGGTGGCCCGCCCCGAGCTGGCGGGAACGGTGGTCCTGGGCGGGCTGTTGCTGGCGGTCTCGGCCTGGGTGCGGACCGCCGCGGCCCGACCGCTGCTGATCGCGCTCTGCCTGCTGCTGGCCTGGGCAGGCCTTCACATCACCTGGACGCTGGGGGCGATCTTCGGCAGCGCCACCGCTGCCCTGCTCCTCCCGGTCGAGGCCTGGCGGGCCCGCTGGTCCACCGCCCCCCGTTGGCTTCGCGGCGCGGCGCTCGGGGCCGGGCTTGCCGCCCTGGTCCCGATCGCCGCCTTCGGCTGGCGCGTCTACGGCCTGCTCGACGGCGGGGTGCTGGCCAGCGTCTCCGAGATGCTTCCGGCCTGGCGCTTCGCCGAGGTCTTCTGGCCGCTGCTGACGGTGACCGCAGCCGCGATGACGCTCGCCTGGGGCGCGCGCCCGGGGCGGACCGGTCGGCTCCTGCTGGTGGCCATCCCCGCAGCGGTCGGGCTGGTGGTGGTCCGAAACGCGGCCATGGCCGTCATGGCCATGGTCCCCCCGGCGCTGGCCGGGCTCGACGGCTGGCGCTCCCCGGCTTGGCGGGGGGCGCGGCCGCTCGCCCTGGCCCTCGGCCTGCTGATCCCCGGGACCGTGGCCGTCACGGCGCTGCGCGATCGCGATCCGCCGCCAGGGCTGGGGCTCGACTGGACGGTGGTGCCGCAGGACACCGCGACCTTCGCCCGGCCGCTGCCCGGGCCGCACCTCAACAGCTGGGACATGGGCGGCTGGCTCGACCTGGCCTGGGCGGGCCGGCCGCGGACCTTCCTCGACGGCCGGCTCATCGACCCGCAGCGGGTCCGCGAGCACGATGCGGTGATCGACGCGACCGCACCCGGCGAGACGCTCGCCCGACTCGGCGTGCGCACCGTGCTGCTGCAACCGCTCTACCGCTATGACGGGGCGCTGCTCCCGGTGGTCCCCTGGCTGCTGCGCGCACCCGGCTGGGCGCTGGTGCGGGCCAGTGACGGGCTGGTCTTGGTGCGCGCCGACGCCGCCGCCGGGCTGGAGCGGCTGCCGGCCAGCGCCGGCTGGCGGCTGGTGGCGCGGGAGGCGGAGCGGGCCTGGGAGCGGAGCCGCGCGGCGCGCCACGCCCCGTTCGTGCGGGCCTGGGCGCTCGCCGAGCTGGGGGAGCGGTCGGCCGCGGCGGCCGCCTTCCGGGAGGCGGCGGCCCGCGACCCGGCCACCGCGCCCGGCTACGCGGCGCTGGCCCCCTGAGGGTGCGCCGGGGCGGCCATCCCCTGCCCGGCCATGCCGCGGTGGACCACGTCGGCCAGCGCGGCGATGAAGTCGGGCCGCGTCCCCAACGCCGGGACCCGCAGGAAGAGGGCCGCCCCGGCCTTCTCGGCGGCCGCCCTGGCGAGGAGGTCCAGGTCGTAGAGCGTCTCGAGGTGCTCGGAGACGAAGGCGATGGGAACCGCCACCACGACGCGCCCCTTGGCGTTGGCCTCGAGGAACTCCACGGTGTCTGGGCCGAGCCAGGCGACCGGCCCGACCCTCGACTGGTAGGTGATCTGCCAGCTGGCCACGCCGGCGCGGCGGGCCGTCTCGCGCGAGGAGATCTCGACGTAGCGCGGGTAGGGATCGCCCTTCCTCACCTGGCTCATGGGCAGGCCGTGGGCGCTGAAGATCACCAGGACCTGCTCACGCAGCTCGGCCGGCACCCCGGCCAGCACCTCGCGCAGCGCCGCCGCCGAGGCCTCGAGGTAGCCCTCGTGGTCGTGCCAGGTGCAGATCTCGGCCAGCGGCCGCTCCCGGGGCCAGAACCGGCGCAGCTCCAGGAGCGAGCTGAGCGTGGTGGCGTTGGCCCACTGCGGGTAGAGCGGCAGCGCCACCGCCCGCTCGGCGCCGCTCGCCAGCGCCTCGCGCACCCCGGCCTCGGTGGAGGGCTGGCCGCAGCGCATGGCCAGGTGGCAGCCGTAGCCGGGGCCGAGCACCGCGGCGAGCGCCCGGGCCTGCGCCTCGGTCCCCTCGACCAGCGGGCTCTTGCCGCCGATCAGGGCGTACTTCTCTGCCGACGACGAGGCCCGCAGCCTGGAGATCAGCTTCGCCACCAGCGGCCTGAAGGGGCCGAACGGCGCCGAGATGAGCAGCGGGTCGGAGAAGAGCTGGTAGAGGTAGGGCTCGACCTCGGCGAGGTTGCGCGGCCCGCCCAGGTTCATGAGGAAGACGGCGGTCTGCGGCATGGACGGGCCCCGGTCAGACGGTGCGGGAGAACCGCTGCGCGGTGTCGCCCTTCTTGAGGTAGGCGTCGAAGAGCATGGCCACGTTGCGGACCAGCAGCTGCCCGAGCGGCTTCACGGTCAGGACCCGGCCGTCGAAGTCGACCAGGCCGTCGGCCTTGAGCTCGTCGAGCCCGGCCTTCAAGTCGGCCTCGATCTGCCCGCGGGCCACGGCGCCGAACTCGCGCCCCACCTCGTCGAGGTCGAGCTTGAGCTGGCACATCACCCGGTTGACGACGAAGCGCCGCAGCACGTCGTCCCCGGTCATGGCGGCGCCGCGGTCGACCGGGAGGGTCCCGGCCTCGACCAGGTCGACCCAGTCCTTGAGCTTGTGCGAGTTCTGCGCGTAGGCGCCGCCGATGTCGGAGATCGAGGAGACGCCGAAGGAGATGGTGTCTGAAGCCGGTCGCACCGTGTAGCCCTGGAAGTTGCGGAACATGGTGCCGGCCACCTGGGCGCGGGAGAGCTCGTCGGTCTCGAGCGCGAAGTGGTCGAGCCCGATGAGCCGGTAGCCGTCGCCGGTGAAGGCCTCCACGGTCTGGAGGAACTGGTGCACCCGGGCCTCGGGGTTGGGCAGCGCCTCCTGCGGCAGCAGCTTCTGGTGCGGCTTGAACCAGGGGGTGTAGGCGAAGCCGAAGACCGCCATCCGGTCGGGGCGCATCGCCAGGATGCGGCGCAGCGTGTCGGCCCAGGTCACCGGGGTCTGGTAGGGGAGGCCGTAGATCAGGTCGAGGTTGACGCCGCGGTAGCCGCAGGCGCGCGCCGCCGCCACCAGGTCGGCGGTCTCCTTCTCCCCCTGGATCCGGCCGACCGTCTCCTGCACCTTGGGGTCGAAGTCCTGCACCCCCATGCTGATGCGGTTGAATCCGAGCCTGGCCAGCAGCTCGACCTGCGAGACGGTGGTGATGGCCGGGTCGATCTCGACCGCCAGCTCGGCGTCGGGCAGGAAGTGGAAGGCACGGGCCAGGATGGCGTGGCAGCGGGCCAGCTGCTTCTCGTCGAGGAAGGTCGGCGTGCCCCCGCCCCAGTGGAGCTGCGAGACGCTGCGCCGGGTCGGCAGGCGGGCGGCCACCAGCGCCACCTCCTTCTCCAGCACGTCGAGGTAGGCGTCGGCGCGGCTGCGGTCGTGGGTGGCGATGACGTTGCAGCCGCAGAAGCGGCACATCTCCCGGCAGAAGGGGAGGTGCACGTAGATGGAGAGCGGCCCGCCGGCCGCCTCGGCGCGGGCCAGGTGGGTGAGGTACTGCTCGGCCCGGAAGGTCTCCTTCCACTCCGGCGCGGTCGGGTAGCTGGTGTAGCGCGGCCCCGGCCGGTCGTACTTCTTGATCAGGTCCCAGGAGGGAATCTGCAGCACGGCGGCCTCGCTACCAGCGGTAGGCGTGGACGGCGTCGACCACGGCCTTGACGTTCTCGGGCGGCGTCCCCACCTGGATTCCGTGGCCGAGGTTGAAGATGTAACCGGGGGCCGGGCCGGCCGCCTTGCAGATCCCCAGCGCCTTCTCGACGCTGGCGGCGGCGGTGCTGAGCATCACCGTGGAGTCGAGGTTGCCCTGCACGGCCAGGCCGGGGACGCGGCGGCGGGCCTCGTCGATGGGGATGCGCCAGTCGACCGAGATGACGTCGAAGCCGAGCGTGGCGATCCGCTCCAGGTGGCCGGAGAGGCCGGTGCCGAAGAAGATCGAGGGGACGCCGGTCTTGCGGATCGCCGCGGCGATGCGGGCCAGGTAGGGGAAGGCGAAGGCCTCGAGGTCCTCGCGATCGAGCTCGCCGAGCCAGCTCTCGAAGACCTGGGCGGCGTGGGCGCCGGCGGCCACCTGCTCCTCGATCTGGACGATGGCCGACTGGGTGAGCTTCTCGAAGAGGGCGTGGGCCGCCGCCTTGTCGGCGTAGAGCATGGTCTTCAGGCGGGTGAAGCCCTGGCTGCCCCCCTCGACCACGTAGCTGGCCACCGTGAAGGGGCCGCCCACGAAGCCGATGAGCGGGACGCGGCCGTTGAGCCCGGCGTTGATGGCCCGGATGCCGTCGAGCACGTACTTGAGGTCGCGGGTCGGGACCGGGACCTTGAGGGCGTCGACGTCGGCGCGGGTGCGGACCGGGTTCCCGATCTTCGGGCCGCCGTCCCCCTTCCCCTTCTCGCCCTTCTCGAAGGTCAGGTCGAGCCCCATGGCCGGGAGGTGGACCAGGATGTCGGAGAAGAGGATGGCGGCGTCGAAGCCGAACTCGTCGATGGGGGCGCAGGTGACCTGGGCGATCAGCTCCGGCGAGCGGCAGAGCTCGAGGAAGCCGACCTGCTGGCGGACGGCGCGGTAGCTCGGCTGGTAGCGGCCTGCCTGGCGCATCATCCAGACGGGGAGGCGGTCGACGGGGCGGCGGGCGCAGGCTTCGAGGAAGCGGTGGGGGGTCGGCATAGAGGGGGCGCATCCTAAATCGAAGGGGGGAGGAAAACCAGCGGCGCCAATCGCGGCGGCGCCGGATCCTGGTGGCGCCGTCGCAAGATACGAGCCGCATCTCGGAGCTTCGGCCGCCTCAGTTCAGCGGTCGAGAGGCGTAGCGAAGGGGCGGCCTGCCCGGCCGTAGCCGCGAGGACGCGGCCGGGCGCGCCTGCAGGAAATGCCTTCCCGTTGGGTTCCATGCGCCCCCGCGACCCCGGAGACGCCAGCCCGGCGTGAGACGCTCCGTGAAGGCTCAACCACGCGCAACCGATCCTTCCCTCGGCCGCGGCTTCGTCGCACGGAGCGGCCTCCCCCTCCCTCGAACTGGAAGCACGCCGGCTCCGCGACGAACTCAAGTACCTGCTCCGCACCGAGCGGTCGGCGATGGCCGACTTCCTGATCGCGCTGGCAGAATTCGACGCCCGCCGCGGGTGGGAGCCGCTGGGTTGCGCCGGCCTCTTCGCGTTCGTCCATGTCGAGCTCCAGCTCTCTCGCTGCGCCACCTTCTGGCGCTTCAGCGCCGCCAGGCTGGTGCAGCGCTTCCCCCAGGTCATCGAGCCGCTGCGAGATGGCCGGCTCTGCCTGTCGACCGCCACCGAGCTGTCCAAGGTGCTGACCGAGCGGAACCTGGCCGAGGTCCTGCCTCGCTACTTCCACCTCACGGCGCGCGAGGCCGCCGAGGTGACGGCCGAGATCCAGCATCGGGAGCAGCCGCCGCTCCGGACCGTGGTGAGCCTGCTGGCGCCGGCGCCGCGCTCGATGGTCGCGGCTCCGGTTGCCCCGGAGATCTCCGGACCGCTCACGCTCCTGCCCGCGCCTGTCGAGCCCTCCGCACCGACACGTACTCTCGGTCCAGTTCTGACGTCCGAACTGGTTTTGACCCACCCCGCGCGGGGCGTGAACCCGCGGGACGATGTCGAGCCGCTCACCGCAGACCTGTGCCGGCTCCACGTCACGGTGAGCTGCCAGTTCCTCGGGGAGCTGGTCTCGGCGCGCGACGGCCTCTCTCACGCCATCCCGAACGCCACCACGGAGCAGGTGCTGCAGGCGGCGCTGCGGCTCTTGCTGGAGAAGCAGGCCAGGGCGCGAGCGCTGGTGAAGAGGCCGCGGGCGGTGCGCCCGACCTCGACCGCGACTGCGACCCCGACTGCGACCCCGACCGCGACCCCGACCGCGACCGCGACTGCGACCCCGACCGCGACCGCGACCGCGACCGCGACCGCGAGCCCCGGCAGGGCCGAGATCCCACTCAATTGAACTCGCTTGTTGCGCGGCCTGAAGGCCGCGCGATTGAGTGGGCAGACTGGGGTGGTGAGACCGAGGCCAATCTGCGGGTGGCCTGCGCCACGCACAGCCGGCTGGCGTCGCGTCAGCGCTTCGGGGCCCGGGTGACCGGCCGGTATGCAGGTAGAACGACAGGTGATGCGCGGTAGCGGCCCGGTCAGCCCGGCGCAGCGAGCCCCGCCTCCACCTGCGCCGCCGTCACCCCGGCCACCCGGACCGTCTTGCGCCGGCCAGTCTCGCCGCGCAGCACCGTCACCTCGCCCTTGCGGACGCCGAGGGCGCTCGCCAGGAACTGGACCAGCGCGGCGTTGGCCTCGCCGTCGACCGGCGGCGCCGCCAGCTGCAGCTTGAGCCGGCCGTCGTGCTCGCCGACCACCCGGGTGCGGGAGGCGCGCGGCTGGACCAGCAGCTCCAGTGTCACCGCCCCACCCTCCTCGCGCAGCCAGGCCGGCATGCCCGCCCCGGAGCTACCGCAGCCCGGCCAGGGCGATGCCGGCCTTGTCGGCCAGCCGGACCAGTTCGGCCGGCTCCATCACCAGCGTGGCGCCCGCCTCGACGGCCAGCATGGCGCAGCCGACCCTCTTCATCGACTCGATGGTCTCGGGCCCGACCGCCGGCAGGTCGAAGCGGCGATCCTGCTGCGGCTTGACCGCCTTGACCACCACGGCGCCGCCCTTGGCCAGCTCGCCGCCGCGCCGGATGCAGGCGTCGGTCCCCTCCAGCGCCTCGACCGCCACCGCCACCCCCTCCTTCACCACCACCGTCTGCCCGAGGTCGAGCCGGCCGATGGCGCGGGCCAGCTCCAGGCCGTAGCGGGCGTCGCTCCACTGCCCCTCGGTCGGCTGCAGCCGCCCCAGCACCCCGTCGCGCGCCAGCGCGTCGCCGAGGAACGGTGTCGGATCGACCACCGGCAGGCCACGCGCCTCGAGCGCCGCCGCCACCATCCGCAGCAGGTTGTCGTCGGAGCGGATCGCCACCTTGGCGATCAGCTCCAGGCCCAGCGCGTCGGGGAGCGCGTCGACGAAGAAGCGCTTCTTGGTGATGGCGCCGAGCATCACCACCTCCGTGGCGCCGGCCGCCGAGAGCGACTCGATGATCTTCCCGAACTGCCCGAGCTTGACCCAGGTGATGGCGTCGACGCTCCGCTCCAGCGCCTTGTCGGTCTGGTTGACATGGGCCGCCACCACCACCCGGTGGCCGGCCCTGCGGGCCGCCGCGGCGAAGAGGGCCGGGAACCCGCCGCTCCCCGCGATCAGGCCGATGGTCCCCATCGCGCCTCAGCGCGTGATGCCGCGCTTGGTCCCCTCGATGAAGGTGATGAAGTGGGCCACCTCGGGGAAGGCGCCGAGCTCGGCCTTGAGCTGGGAGAGCGCCTCGGCCGCCTGCAGCGACGACCGGAAGTAGATCTTGAAGGCCTGCTTGACCCGCCCCACCTGCTCCTCGTCCAGGCCGGAGCGCTGCATGCCGATGGTGTTGAGCCCGGTCAGCTCGCCGCGGGCGCCGCTGATCATGCAGTAGGGGGCCACGTCCATGGCCACGCCGGTCATCCCGCCCACGAAGGCGAGCCGGCCGACGCGGGAGAACTGGTGCGCCGCCGAGAGCCCGCCGAAGTGGACGTGGTCCTCGAGGATGACGTGCCCGGCCAGCGCCACCGAGTTGGCGATGATGGCGCCGTCGCCGATGACGCAGTCGTGGCCGACGTGGCAGCCGGCCATGAAGAGGCAGCCGTTGCCGATGGTGGTGACGGCCCGGTCCTGCGCGGTCCCGGCGTTGATGGTGACGAACTCGCGGAAGGTGTTGTCGTCGCCGATGACGGTCTCGGTCGGCTCCCCCTTGTACTTCAGGTCCTGGGGGATGCCGCCGACGACGGCGTGGGAGAAGACCTTGTTGCGGGCGCCCAGCCTGGTGCGGCCGGTGACCACGCCGTGGGGAGCCACGACGCAGCCCGGGCCGAGCCTCACCTGCGGGCCGATCCAGGCGAACGGGCCGATCTCGCAGCTCGGGTCGACCTGGGCGCCGGCCTCGACGATGGCGGAGGGGTGGATGGCCATGGGGACTCCAGCCTACTCCGCGATCACCGGGTCGGTCAGCATGGCCATGAAGTCGCCGCCGGCCACCTCCTGCCCCTCGACCATCGCCTTGCCGGCCATCTTCCAGACCGGCCCCTTCTGCCGGGTGATCTCGACCTGGAGCTCGAGCCGGTCGCCCGGGACCACCGGCTTGCGGAAGCGGGCCCCGTCGATCCCCATCAGGTAGGTGACCTTGCGCTTCAGGTCCTCGGGCGGCAGCGAGAGGATGGCCAGCAGCGCGCAGGCCTGGGCCAGGGCCTCGAGGATCAGCACGCCGGGCATGACCGGGTGGCCGGGGAAGTGGCCGGCGAAGTGCGGCTCGTTCATGGTCACCGACTTGATGGCGGTGAGCTTGCTGCCGGGGGTCCAGGAGGTGACCCGGTCGACCAGCAGGAAGGGCGGGCGGTGCGGCAGCAGCCGCTGGATGGCCTCGACGTCGAAGGGCTGCCCCGGGGTGATCTCGCCGCTCATCACTTCTCCTCGCCGCCGCCGTCGAGCTTCCCGACGCGCCGCTTCAGGTCGATCAGGCTGTGCCGAACCTCGTGGAACCGCTCCATGGCGGCGTGGGCCCGTGCCCAGACCTTCTCGCCGATGGCCGGAGTGCCGGCGACGCGCTCCCCCGGCTGCAGGTCGCGCATCACGCCCGACTGGGCCGAGATGTTGGCGCGATCGCCGATCTCGAGGTGGCCGGTGATCCCGGCCTGGCCCCAGACCACCACCCCCATGCCGAGCCGGGTCGAGCCGGCGATGCCGGCGCCGGCGGCGACGATGCAGAGCGGCCCCATCACCACGCCGTGGCCGATCTGCACCAGGTTGTCGATCTTGGTGCCGCGCCCGATCACCGTCGAGCCGAGCGCGGCCCGGTCGACGCAGGAGTTGGCGCCGATCTCGACGTCGTCCTCGATGACCACGTTGCCGGTCTGCGGGACCTTGAAGTGGCGCGGCCCCGAGCCGCCCTCGCCCACCAGGTCGGTGGCGAAGCCGAAGCCGTCTCCGCCGATCATCACGCCGGGCTGGAGGATGACGCGGTCGCCGATGCGGCAGCCCTCGCGCACCGCCACGTTGGCGTAGAGGATGGTGTCGGCGCCGACGCGCACGTCGGCCGAGAGCTGGACGCCCGGGGCGAGGACGGTGCGGGGGCCGACCGTGGTGCGTGGCCCCACCGAGACGAACGGCCCGACCTGCGCGCTCGGGTCGATCGAGGCGGTCGGGTCGACGGCCGCCTGCGGCGAGACGCCTGGCGCCGCGCGGGCCGGGGGGTGGAAGTGGGTGGCGATCTTGGCGAAGGCCAGGTACGGGTTCTCCGAGCGCACCACGGTGCGCCCGGCCGGCACCTCGAGCTCCCGGGAGACCAGCACCGCCGCCGCCCTGGAGGCCTCGAAGGCGGCCCGGTAGCGCTTGTTGGCGAAGAAGGAGACCAGGCCGGGGCCGGCCTCCTCGAGCGGCGCCACCCCGGAGATGGGGATCGACCCATCCCCGGAGACCTCGCCGCCGACCAGCGCGGCGAGCTCGGCGAGCGTGCGGGTGGTCACGGTGGCCCTACTTCTTCGCCGGCGCGGTGGGCGCCGGGGCGTCCTTCTTGGTCGGCGCCGGGGCGTCGGCCTTCTTGGCGGCCCCGCCCTTGCCGGCGCCGTGGCGGGCGTTGTACTTGCGGACCAGCTCGTTGGTGATGTCGAGCGAGGGCGGGGCGTAGAGCACGGTGTTGCGGTCGAAGACCATCGTGAAGCCCTCGGCCTCGGCCTGCTCGCGCACCATGCCGACCATCTTGTCGAAGATGCCGCGGGTGACCTCGCGCTCCTTGCCGGCCAGCTCCTGCTGCAGGCCGACGAAGAACTGCTGGACCTCCACCTTCTTGCGCTCGATCTCGGCCGCCTTGGCCGCCTTGGCGTCCGGGGCCATGACCATCGCCTGCTTCTGGAAGTCGGCGTCGAGCCGCTTCACCTCGTCGGTGCGCTGGTCGAGCTGCTTCTGCTTCTCGTCGAACTCCTTCTTGAGCTGGGCCTTGGCGGCCTTGCCCTCGTCGATCTCCTCGAGGGCGCGCTGCAGGTCGACGTAGCCGAACTTGGCCTCGGCGCGGGCCGCGGCGGGGGCGAGGGCCAGCGCCAGGGCGGCGAGGGTGGCGATGCGGATGGACTTGGTCATGGGTTCCTCCTGAACCTGTGGCTAGAAGAAGTTGCCGATGGTGAACTGGAAGTCAATGGGCTGATCGAGGTAGACGCCGGTGTAGGGGTCCTGGCGGCGGTTGAGGGGGATGCCCCACTCGAAGCGCAGCGGCCCCATGGGGCTGAACCAGCGGAAGCCGAAGCCCCAGGACTTGTAGAGCGACCAGGGCACGGTGGGGTCCCGCCAGGTGCCGGCCGCGAAGACGTTGCCCACGTCGGCGAAGAGCACGCCCTTGATCCCGGCGGCCGGGATGAGCGGGAACTCGAGCTCCATGTTGAGGATGACCTGCTTGTTGCCGCCGGTGGCGATGGTGGTGAGCGGCGACATGGGGTCGTTGGGGTTGGCGGGGATGCGCTCGACCGGCGAGATGGAGAGCATGCGGTAGCCGCGGATCGAGCTGATGCCGCCGGCGTAGTAGTTCTCCGAGATGGGCACCGTGTTCTCGGAGTCCCAGTTGCGCAGCACCCCGAGCGTCAGCTTGGCCTTGGCCACCACCCCGAAGAGGAGCGGCCTGTAGACGCGGGCGTCGATCACGTACCTGGAGAAGAGGTTGACCTTCTGCCCGAAGATGGCCGAGGGGGCGAGGAAGGGCGGGGCGTACTCGGCGCTGGCGGTGAGGAAGAAGCCGGAGGTGGGGAAGATGCGGTTGTCGCGCTTGTCCCACTGCCAGGAGAACCGGAACGAGCTGGTGGTCCCGGAGCGGTACTGGTTGTAGAGGACGAACTGCGAGTCACCGGTGACCGAGACGTACTCGTTGGTGTAGGTGCCGAAGACCCGCATGTCCTCGAGGTGGCGCGCGAAGGACCACCAGTTGGCCAGCCCGGAGAGCTCGTAGCCCCAGGTCATGTTGCCGCCCACCGCCCGGCGGTTGAAGCTGGTGTAGAGGCTCTCGGTGGCGTAGAGGTCGAAGGCGAAGGTCCAGCGGGTGTCGAGGAAGTAGGGCTCGACGAACTGGATCTGGCCGAGCTGCCGGATCGAGGACCACTGGACCTGCAGGCTCAGGGTCTGGCCCCAGCCGAAGAAGTTCTGCTGCGAGATCTGGCCGGTGAGGATGAAGTTCTCGTAGGAGGAGAAGCCGGCGCCCAGCTGGAACGAGCCGGTGGCCTTCTCCTTCACCTCCACGGTGGCGATCACCAGGTCCTCGGCGCTTCCCTTCCTGGTGGTGATCTCGACGGTCTCGAAGAAGCCGAGCGCCGTGACCCGCCCCTTGGAGGTGCGCATGGAGATGCCGCTGAAGGTCTCGCCCTCGTAGATGCGCAGCTCGCGCCGCACCACCTTGTCGCGGGTCTTGTCGTTGCCCACCACCTCGATCCTCTCGAAGCGGCACTTGATGCCGGGCTGGACGTCGAAGGTCAGGTCGATGACCCGGGTCTTCTCGTCCACCGCAGTCTGCGGGGTGACGTTGGCGTAGGCGAAGCCCCGGTCCTTGTAGAGGTCGCCGACGGAGAAGAGGTCGGCGCCCACCTTGGAGCGCGAGAAGAGCGCGCCGCCGCGGGTCTGCAGGATGCGGCGCAGCAGCGGCTCCTCGCCCAGCAGCTCCCCGGTGAAGGCGATCTTGCCGATCGAGTACTGCTCGCCCTCCTCGATGGGGATGGAGAGGAAGAGGAAGCGGCGATCCGGGGAGAGGGCGATGGCCGGCTTGCCCACCTTCACGTTGACGAAGCCCTGGTCCATGTAGGCCATGCCGATGGCCGCCATGTCGCGCTGGAACATGTCCTCGCGGAAGGTCCCGGAGGAGCCGAGGATGGAGAGCAGCCCGCCCTCCTGGGTCAACATCACCGCGCGCAGCTCCTGGCTGGAGAGCCGCTGGTTGCCGTGGAAGCGGATCTCCTTCACCAGCACCTTGGCCTTCTCGTCCACGGTGTAGCGGACCGCCACCTGGTTGTCGGGGAGCTGCTCGAGCGTGTACTTGACCTCGGCCAGGTAGAAGCCCTTCTCCACGTACTTCTCCTGGATCTTCTTGACGTCCTTCTTGATGGCCACGAGATCGAGGATGGTGAAGGGCTTCACCTCGACGGTGTCCTTCAGGTCCTCCTTGGAGAGCTCGTCGTTCCCGGAGATGGTCGCCTCGCGCACCGTGGGGCGCTCGGTGACCTTGAAGACCAGCACCGGGCGCTGCGCGTCGCCCTCCAGCTCCACCACCACGTCGGAGAAGAAGCCGAGCTTCATCAGGGCCCGGACGTCGGCCTCGACGCGGCGGACGTCGTAGGGCGCCCCCTTCCTGGTGACGGTGGCCTTGATGGTGTCGACCTCGACGCGGCGGTTCCCCTCCACCTTGACGTCGACCACCACCGCCGGCTCGGCCGCCAGGGCGGGCGACGCCAGCGACGCCAGCGCGAGCGCGGCGGCGAGCAACCAGCCAGTGCGGGGGCGGGGCTCCACGAAGCCGCGGAATCTAATGCATGGGGTGCCGAGGCTCAAAGGCTTTCTCTCTCCAGCCGCCCCCGCGAAAGGTGGAGGCGGCGGGGCATGGTCCTGGCCAGCTGTTCGTTGTGGGTCACCACCACGGCGGTGATCCCGAGGCGGGCGTTCAGATCGGCGATGAGGGCGTGGATCCCCTCGGCGGTCTGGGCGTCGAGGTTGCCGGTCGGCTCGTCGGCCAGCAGCAGCCGGGGCTTGAGGCAGAGGGCACGGGCCAGCGCCACCCGCTGCTGCTCGCCGCCGGAGAGCTCCCCGGGGCGGTGCTGCAGCCGGTCCCCCAGCCCCACCTGGACCAGCATCTCCTCGGCCCGGGCGTAGGCCTCGGCGCGCGGCAGCCGGCGGATCAGCCCGGGCATGGCGGCGTTGTCGAGGGCGGTGAAGTCGGGGAGCAGGTGGTGGCTCTGGAAGACGAAGCCGATGGTGGCGTTGCGGAAGGTGGCCAGCCGCTCCTCGCCACCGGCGAAGGCGTCGACCCCGTCGAAGAAGATCCGCCCGGCGCTGGGGGCGTCGAGCGTCCCCAGCACGTTGAGGAAGGTGCTCTTCCCCGAGCCCGAGGGACCGGTCAGCGCCACCAGCTCGCCGGCGGCGATCTCCAGCGACAGGTCGCGCAGCACCTCGAGGCGCTTCTCGCCCATCAGGTAGGTCTTGCCCAGCCCCTCGGCGCGGATGAAGGGGGCGCCCATCACTCGCTCCTCAGGCCGTCGACGGGGCGCAGCCGGGCCGCCTTGGTGGCCGGGTAGATGGTGGCCAGGAAGGCGAGCGCCAGCGACATCACCACCACCATCACCCACTGCGAGGGGTCGATGCGGACCGGCAGGTTGTCGATGTAGTAGACCTCCGGGTCGAGCGGGATGCCGACGTCGCCGATCAGCAGGCAGGTCCCGTAGCCGAGCACCAGCCCGAAGAAGGTGCCGACCGCGCCGATCACCATCCCCTCGATGACGAAGATCTTCATCACCGAGGGCAGCCCCGCCCCCATCGACTTGAGCACGGCGATCTCGCGGGTCTTCTCCAGCACCAGCATGATCAGCGTGGCCACGATGATGAAGCTGGCCACCAGCACGATGAAGCCGAGGATCACCGCCATCACCAGCTTCTCCATCTGCAGCGCCGAGAAGAGGTTGCGGTTGAGCTCGCCCCAGTCCTTGGTCCGGTAGGGCCAGCCGCCCAGCGCGGCGCCGACCCGCGCCAGCACCGCCCTGGCCCGGTCGACGTCGGCCACCTTGAGCTCCAGGCCGGTGATGCCGTCGCCGGTGCCGAAGAAGCGCCGCGCCTCGTCGAGGTCGAGGTAGGCGAACTTGGCGTCGTACTCGTACATGCCGCTGTAGAAGACCGCGGCCACGCGGAACGGCCGGCTCTTGGGCTGCGGCCCGCCCGGCCCGAGGTCACCGAAGGGCGAGATGACGTTGACCTGGTCGCCGACGTCGACGCGCAGGGCGCGGGCCATCTCGCGCCCCACCACGATGCCGGGGAGGCGGCGGCCGTCCACCGCCGGCTCGTCGAGGTCGCGCAGCCCCGGCGCCGGGATCAGCTCGGGCGTGGAGAGCCACTCCAGCTTGCCGCCCTTCTCGACCGCGGCCGGCAGGTCGGTGACGGTCCCGATGGTGACCGGGTCGATCCCCTTGAGCAGCGCGCCGGTGAGCCGCTGCCCCGAGGAGAGCATCACCTCGTTGTAGAGGAAGGGGGTGGCCCCGACCACGCCCGGCACCACCAGCACCTGGTCGCGCACCTGCTGCCAGCCGGTGAACTCGTTCTGCCCGGCCTTCATGAGGATGCCGTGGGCGTTGTGGCCGAGGATGCGCCCCTTCAGGTCGCCCTCGAAGCCGTTCATCACCGAGAGCACCACGGTGAGGGCCCAGACCCCGATGGCCACCCCGCCGATGGAGATGAGCGTCATCAGCAGGGTCTCGGCCATCCGCCGCCGGCCCAGCAGCTCGCCGCGCCGCTCGGCGCGCCGCTCCCGGGCGTCGGACACCATGGAGCGGGCCAGGAGGAAGAGCAGGCCGGGGAGGATGCCGGTCACCACCAGCGCGAAGACCGACAGCAGCGTGCGGCGGGTCAGCTTGAGGTGGCTGCGGGCCACGTAGAACTCGAAGGAGAACGAGAGGTCGAGCCGGCCGGTGCCGCCCAGCAGGTAGGCGAGCGTGGCCCCCGTGAAGACGGCGGTGGCCGCCAGCGCCCCGGCGCCGAGCAGCCCCAGCACCACCACCAGCGTCCCCTGCTGCTCCAGCCCCTCCAGCCCCGCGGCCGTGCCGCGCGCCGCGCCCAGCGTGGCGACCCGCAGCGCCACCGTGGCGGTCCAGAGCAGCATGGCGGCGGTCAGCTCGTAGAATGCCAGCCGCCGGGTGCCGAGCGCCGCCGCCGCCCCGAAGGCGGCCGCCACCAGGGAAGCCAGCAGCACCGCCGCCGCCGTGGCCAGCGCCGGCGGCAACCCGCCCCGGCCGGCCAGCGCCGCCTGCAGCAGCGGCGCCCCGCTGGCGGTGAGCACCAGGCCGACCAGCACCAGCAGGAAGGCCCGGGTCGAGAAGACCGGGGCCACCGGGTGGGCCGCGCCCTCGGTGAGGGGCTCGCTTGTATGACTCCCACTCATCGGGTCGTTCCGAGGAGAATGGTGGGAGACGGGTTCCGGGAGAGGGTCGCCGTGTGTCGCTTGAGGCTTCGTCCTCGTGCGTGAGATTGGCGCCCTCGACCGGTGTTCTTTGCTCGAAC
>JANMRY010000150.1:0-63235 GCA_031388695.1 Anaeromyxobacter sp.
CGCCTAGCCGCGCGGGCTGGCCAGGAACCCGGCCACGTCCTCCCAGAGCGCCTCGAAGTGCGGCCGGTCGAACCCGGTACCGGAGACCACCCAGTCGAAGTGGGGCGGCACGTGGGTCGGGGCGTGGAAGTGGCCGAGCACGTCGTGGTGGTCGGCCCAGGCGGCGTGCAGCAGCCGGCCGCGCACCTGGCTCAGCGTCGGCACGATGCCGTCGTTGGCGCCCGCCGGCGGGACCCGACCGTAGGCCCGGCGCAGCACCTCGACCTGCTGGCCGTCGAGCCGCGGCAGCCAGCCGCTCGGCATCCCCGAGGAGAAGCGGTAGAGCGCCACGAAGAGCGCGTGGGTCGCCTGCGCGTAGGGGTCGATGCCGGCCCCCCAGAGCGACTTGAGGCCGGGCGCGCGCGCCCGCGTCACCACGCAGCCGACCGGGAGGCCGGGGCGGTCCTCGGCCGAGGCGTTGAGCACCTCCATGCCGGCCGGGGTGAGCTGGCCGACCAGCCCCTGGTCGCTGCGCACGTCGGACAGGAAGGCCTCGACGGCGCGCCGGCGCTCGCCGGAGAAGTCGGCCAGCAGCTGGTTGTAGAGCTGCTTCAACACGCCGGCCGGCGCCGAGCGCCCCAGCCGCAGCAGCCCGGCCAGCCGCAGCACCGCGGTGATGGGGAGCCGACCGGTGCGCAGGGCGTGGATGGTGGTGAGCGAGAGCAGCCGCAGCAGCTGCTGGCCGAGCAGGCTGGAGAAGGCCTGCGCCAGCGGCGTGCCGTGGTGCGGCGCCGAGACGGTCACCAGCGCCCGCACGGCGCGGGCGCAGCGCTCCGGGTCGGCCCCGGTCGGCAGGGTGACGCCGGGGGTGCAGAGCAGCCGGGCGTCGAGCCCGCCGCTCGAGTGGCCCACCAGGCTGATCTTCCCGGGCGCGCGGTCGAGCAGCGCCGAGACCGTCTCGCAGAGTAGCGCGGCGCGCCGGGTCAGCGAGGCGGTCGGCTCGGTCAGGACCACCACCACCTCGCCGTCCAGCCCGAGCGGCGGCCCGAGCTCGGCCAGCAGGTCGCGGACATGGCCGAAGTAGGTGAAGTCGCCCATGTTGGCGAAGCCGAAGAACCCGGGGACGAGGACGATGTGGTGGGGCTGGGCCAAGCGCCGAGACTACCTCGGCCTGCCACGGCGCGGGCCGACTCACTCGAGTCGGCACCCGTCTCGGGCCCCGAGGTACCTGGCCCGGGCGCTCCAGAAGTAGAGCGCCCTGGAGGTGACGGTGCCGCTGGCCGCCTCGGGCTCGAAGCTGGCCACGTCGGGGCTGGCCACGGTCCAGGCCCGGCACTGCTCTGGGGAGCGGCGCAGCACGTAGAGGCAGGTGCAGCCGTCCTTGGCACGGTAGGCGACGGCGAGCGACGGCGTGGCGTTGGCGTAGGGGCCGCGCAGGCCAGGGAAGAGGCCGAGGAAGGCGAGCGCGCCGAGCAGGGTGAGCGCGACGACCGCGGCCAGCGCCAGCGCCCAGCGGCGGCCGCTCACGGAGCCCTCCCCGCGGCGATGGCGAGCGTGAGGAAGCGGCCCAGGTCGAAGACCCCGGCCTCGCGATCGTCGGCGGTCCGGACCACCACCAGCCCGAGCGACGGGACCACGGCGATGAGCTGGCCCCAGTGGCCGCGCGCTGCGAAGGCATCCTCCGGGACCCCGGCCCAGGGGGCCGGCAGGCCGAGCTCGGGCACCGGGCGGTTGAGCCACCAGCCGAGCCCGTACCGGTCGCCCTCCCTCCCCGAGGCGGCACCGGCCCGGCTCGGCGCCGAGAGGGCGGTCGAGGCGGCCACGAAGCCGGACGGGAGCAGCCGCTCGCCACCCCAGCAGCCATCCGCCAGGTAGAGCAGGCCGAGGCGTGCGAGGTCGCGCGGCGTGGCGTGCCAGAGCGAGGAGCCGACCACCGTCCCGGCCGCGTCGCGCTCCAGCACGGCGCTCTCCATGCCGAGCGGCTCGAGGAGGGCGGCGGTCGGCCAGCCGGGGCCGAGCCCCGGCGAGAGCGCCGCCCCGACCACCGCCGAGAGGAGCACGCTGTCGCCCGAGGAGTAGTTGAACCGCTCGCCGGGGGGTGCGCGGGAGCGATGGCGGCGGACGAAGCCGGCCATGTCGGCGCGGCCGACGCCGTAGAGCATGGCCAGGACCGAGGAGGCCTGCAGCCCCTTCCCCTCGTAGGTCTCGTTCCAGTCGAGGCCGGAGGCGAGCTGCAGCAGGTGGCGCGCCGTGAGGTCACAGCGCGGCTGGAGCGCCTCCCAGGGCTGCAGCGTTCGCTCGATGCCCGCAAGCCCGGGCGCCGGCACGGGCGGCAGGCGGCAGATCGAGGCGTCGAGGTCGAGCGCGCCGCGGGCCACCGCCACCCCGGCCAGCGCCGCGGTCAGGCTCTTGGCGCAGGACCAGGCGACGTGCGGCGTGGCCGGGTCGAAGCCGTCGGCGTAGCGCTCGTGGACGATGGCGCCGCCGCGCAGCACCAGCAGGCCGTCGGTCCGGAGCCCCTTGCGATCGGGGAGGCGGGCCGGGAAGGCGTGGCGATCCAACGCCTCGATGGCGGCCACCCGGACGGCATCAGTCGGTGCCGGCAGCAGCCGCCAGTCGTGGCCCGGCTGGTCTGGCAGCGACCGGCAGGCGGTCGGCGCCGGGAGGTCCTGGCGAGGGCCCGGCCCGGCGGAGAGGAGCAGTGCGGCCAGCGCGAGGAGGGTCGACACGTCCCCGATCCTACCTCACCCAGCAGCGCATCACCCTGCCCTACCAGGCGGCCGAGCCACCCACCGTGAAGACCTGCTTGCTCCAGCGCTCGGCGCTCCCGGCCGGCGGACAGGCCGGCTGCATGGGCGGGCAGGTGGCGCCTCCGCTCACCGGCCTGAGCGTGGAGTGGCTGCCGGTCAGGTCGTGGCGCACCGAGAGCGCCAGCCAGTCGGCGAGCCGCCAGGTGAGGGTGGCGCTGCTGGTGAGGCGACGCTCCAGCCGCTGGCGCAGCGCCGTCACCACCTCGCTGCGGTCGGGCCGCGTGAAGGTGGTCGACATGCTCCGGTCGTACTCGCGCCACTCCCCCCCGACTCCGGCGTCGAGCCAGAGCCTGGTCGAGACCGCCACCCGCGCCGCGATCCAGCCGGCCTGCCCCAGGTGGGCGAGCGGCTGCTGCTCGCTCACCTCGCAGCCGAGCGGGCAGAGCGGAGCCCCGGCGGGGACCGACCGGTTCTGCGTGGTCGAGGTGCCGATCTGCTCCGAGCGGAGCCGGTAGCCGAGCCGGAGCAGCAGCCGCTCCCACCGCACCTCGTGGGAGAGGTCGCCCTCCCAGCGGGCGCCGTCGAGCGAGGCGAACTCGGCGCCGAGCCCGTCCTTGGCGGTGAAGGTGGCGCCGCCCCGGCTGGTCTGCGAGCCGGTCCAGTCCCAGGCGGCGGCGAGCCGCGCGCCACCGGCCAGCTGCAGGGCGCGCAGGTCGGTGAGCCCGGCCAGCGCGTACTGGCCGAAGAGCGCCGCCTCGACCTGGAGCTGCCGGTGCGGCGCGGCCCGCAGCGCC
The DNA here is from genome assembly GCA_031388695.1 of Anaeromyxobacter sp. GTDB lineage: Bacteria > Myxococcota > Myxococcia > Myxococcales > Anaeromyxobacteraceae > JADKCZ01. The sequence continues at coordinate 3,524 of JANMRY010000150.1, forward strand.
AGGAGCAGGTCATGGGCCTGCTCGCTCCGGTCCCGCGCCCGGGGCTGGAGGTAGGCGAGTTGGTAGAAGGCGTAGCTCGCCTGGCCGGTCAGGCCGAGCGCCGGGCCGCTCCAGGCGGCGCCGGCCGAGGCGGCGGCCAGCGGGCTCCCCGGCCCGGTCGCCTGCCCGGGCCGCTCCAGCGCCCCGCTGTTGGTCCGCAGCGCGTCGGTGTCCCAGCCGGCCTCGAGGTGGGCCTCGAGGGTCCACCGGTCGGGCGGCGGCTGGGGCTGCGGCTGGGGCTGCGGCAGAGGTTGCGGCAGGGGCGGCGACGGCGGTGCCTCCTCGGGCGCTCCGCCCTTCATCGACTGCTCCAGCGCCTCGACCAGCGGCAGCGAGGCGGAGGTGGCCGCGCCCCGCGCCCGGCCGGCGAGCGCGGCGGCCCGCTCCGGCGACCCGGCGCCGAGCGCGGCGAAGCCGGCGTTGACCAGCGCCAGCGGCGCGTACTCGGCCGCCTCGGCCGCCAGCAGGAACGCCTCCTCGGCCTCCACGTGGCGATCCAGCTGGTAGAGGCAGGCGCCGCGGTTGAAGTGCCAGGCGGCCGGGGCGTCGGCCCCTTCGCGCGACCGGTCGAAGGCCTCGAGCGCCTCGCCCGGGCGGCCGTCGCGGAAGCGGGCCAGGCCGGCCAGGTAGAGGGCCTCGACCGACGGCGGGGTCCCGGCCTCGAGCGCCAACCGCTCGGCGCGAGGGTATTCACCGGCGGCGAAGGCGGCCCGGGCTGCGGCGAGGGAGTCGGGTGGGGCCGTGGCCAGGAGCAGCGCCAGGGCGGCGGCGAGGCTCATGGGCGGCGCGGGCGATCGGCCGAGTGAGGCGCGCCGAGGCCCGGGCCCATTCCTGGTCCGGGCCCTGGTCCGACGCCGCTGCCCGGCCCCTTGCCGGAGCCGGGCCCCATCCCGCCCGGTGGCCCGGGCCCACCGCCGGGGCCTCCTCCAGGCGACCCTCCTCCAGGCGACCCTCCTCCAGGCGGCCCTCCTCCAGGCGGTCCGCTGCCGGGTGATCCACCGCCAGGTCCCTTGCGCCCGTCAGGTCCACCCGACCCCGGCCGTGGCGCTCGTACCCGGTCGATGATGGTGTCGACCCGCTCGCCGGGCGCGATGACGTCGACGCGGTGCGAGGAGCGGACGCGGGGGGCGGCAGTGGGGGCCGGGGCGGCGACGGCCGGGGCCGAGCCGGACGGCGCAACTGCCGCGGCGGCGCCCTTCGGCTCGTCACCCCGCGCCACCCCCGGTCCGGCGGTGAGCAGCAGCGCCAGCGCTGGAAGGAGAGCCCTCATCCGCCCGTGACCTCGATCATGATCTCGTCCTCGATCCGCTCGCTGCCGATCCGTGTCTCGACCCCGATCCGGTAGCGGCCAGGCCGCTGGCCGCGCACCGCGATCGGGATCTCATTGTCCCCCGTGGAGAGCGGCTGGGTCCACTCGAAGTCGCGCTGCGCCAGCTCCCGCCCCTCCGCCCAGAAGGAGAGGCCGGCCGGCAGCGAGACCCGGATGCGCGCCGCCTCGACCGGGCCATCGGCGCTCAAGGTGAGCCGGACCACCGCCACCTGCGTCGAGGGGAGGACGGTGGCGGCCCGCGCCAGCTCACCGCCAGCAGGCTGCCTGGCGGGCGGCGTGAGCAGCAGGAAGGCGGCCACGCCGGCGGCGGCGCCGAGCGCCGGCCAGAAGACGAGGCGGAGCTGCAGGGCCTCGAGGAGCCGCCGCCAGGGGGAGGGATCGACCGGCGGCCCTGCCGCCAGCAGCCGTCGCCGCAGCGCCGCCTGGAATTCCCCGTCGGGCATGGGGGTTCTCAGGGAGGCGAGCCGATCCCTGGTCTGCCGGTCCCGGTCTTCCGTGGGCTGGTTCATGGCTTCCTCACGTCTGACGACAGGGCCGTCCCCGGTGTTCCCGGCCGGCGCGACTCTGTCGGGGCGCCCTCTCCGTCGGCCTCCAGCAGGCGGCGCAGGTGGGCCCGGCCACGCGAGAGGCGCGACTTGACCGTCCCGACCGCCACCGCCTCGATGGTCGCCACCTCGTCGTAGCTGCAGCCCTCGATGTCGAAGAGCACAAGCGCCCCGCGGAACTCGACCGGCACCTGGCGCAGGGCGGCCCAGACCCGCTGGCGATCCTGCTCGGCGGCGAGCCGCTCGTCGGGCCGGTCGCCCCCCTCGAGCTGGCGGTGATCGTCGTCGAGCGGCTCCTCGAGCGCCCGCCGGGTCCCGGCCCGCCCCTTCAGGGCGTCGAGGAAGGCGGAGCGGACCACGGCGAAGAGCCAGGTGGAGAAGGCCGACTGCCAGCGGAAGGAGCGCAGGCTCTTGTAGACGCGCACCAGCGCCTCCTGCGCCAGGTCGTCGGCGTCCTGGTCGGCCCCGGCGAAGGCCCGGGCGTAGCGGCGGATGCGCGGCAACTCGGCCTCGATGAGCGCCTCGAAGGCCCGCACCTCGCCGGCCTGGGCGCGCTCCACCAGCTGATCGAGGTCGGTCCGTCCCACGGGCCACGAGGATAACGCATCGCCCCGGGAACAAAAGCCGGCCCCCCTCCTTCCCACCGTTCGGATGGGCGCGACGTCGCGCCCTCCTCGAAAGGTGACGCGACGTGACCGACCGGCTTCAGCGCCTCAAGGACCTCGCCCTCAGCGAGAGCGGCTTCCTCTTCGACCCCTGGACCGGGCTCACCTTCAGCCTCAACCCGACCGGCCGGTTCATCCTCGAGCGGCTCCGCGAGGGGCTGGGCGAGCCGGCCATCCGCGCCGCGCTCCAGGCCGGCTTCGAGACCGCCCCCGGCGACGACCCCTCCCGCGACGTCCACGAGTTCATGCGGCAGCTCCGCGAGAGCGGCCTGCTCCCGGCTGACGAGCCGGCAGCCCAGGGCTGAAGGGAGCAGGCCACCATGTCGAGGAACGATCTCACCATCGCCGTCACCGGCCTCAACGCCACCGACAACCCCGGCCCCGGCGTCGCCGTGCTCCGCTCGCTGCGCGACCAGCCCGGCTTCACCGGCAAGCTGCTCGGGCTCGCCTACGACACCCTCGACCCCGGCCTCTACAGCCCCGAGCTCGGGCTGGCCGGCGCCTTCATCATCCCCTACCCGAGCCAGGGGGTCGACGCCCTGCGCGAGCGGCTCCGCTACGTCCACGCCGAGTGCCCCATCGACGTCATCATCCCGACGCTCGACTCGGAGCTCCCCTCCTTCATCGCCCTCGAGCCGGAGCTGCGCGCCCTCGGCATCCGGATGTACCTGCCGACCCGCGAGCAGTTCGAGCTGCGCTCCAAGGTCCGGCTGGCCGAGCTGGGGCGCAAGGCCGGCATCGAGGTGCCGGCCTCGGCGGTCCTCTCCGACGCCCGCGAGCTCTACACGATCCACGAGCAGGTGAGCTACCCGTTCATGCTCAAGGGGGTCTTCTACGGCGCCCAGCAGGTCGGCTCGCTCGACGAGGCACTCGGTGCCTTCCACGGCACGGTCGCGAAGTGGGGGGTGCCGGTCATCGCCCAGAAGTTCCACGCCGGCGAGGAGTACGACGTGGTGGCGGTGGGCGACGGGGAGGGCGGCCTGGTCGGCGCCGTCCCCATGAAGAAGATGTTCCTCACCGACAAGGGCAAGGGCTGGGCCGGCGTGGCCGTCAACGACCCCAACTTGCTGGAGATGACCCGCAAGTTCATGGCCGCCACCCGCTGGCGCGGCCCCTGCGAGGTCGAGGTGATGCGGACCCCGGAGGGGAGGTACCTCCTCATCGAGGTCAACCCGCGCTTCCCGGCCTGGGTCTACCTGGCGGCCGGCGCCGGCCAGAACCTCCCCTGGGCGACCGCCCAGCTGGCGGTGGGCGAGGCGGTGCCGCCGCTCCCGGACTTCAAGGCCGGCACCATGTTCGTGCGCATCTCCCTCGACCAGATCCAGGGCATGCAGACCTTCCAGGCGCTCGCCTCGACCGGCGAGCTGCGGGCCGGCTGACCTTCCTCGACCATCGACACCGACACCGGAGCACCGCATGCCTCTCGTCCGCTACGAGCGCCCCACCTTCGTCCGGCACCAGCCGGGCATGATGAACAAGTTTGCCCGCTCCGGGGCCACCCGGCCGCTCACCGCGCTGGAGGGGGTCCCGGTCCGCGAGCTGGTGGAGAGGTTCGGCTCGCCGCTCTTCGTCTTCAGCGAGCGCTCGCTGGTCTCGCGCTACCGCGAGCTGCGCGACGCGCTGACGCTCCGCCTGCCCCGGGCCCAGCTGGCCTGGTCCTACAAGACCAACTACCTCGACGCCGTCTGCAAGGTCTTCCACCGCGAGGGGGCCTGGGCCGAGGTGGTGAGCGCCATGGAGCTGGAGAAGGCGCTCCACCTCGGCGTGCCGGGCAACCAGGTGCTCTTCAACGGCCCCTTCAAGCCCGACGCGGCGCTGGAGCGGGCCTTCACGGTCGGGGCCCGGGTCCACCTCGACAACTTCGACGAGCTGCTGCGCGCCGAGCGGGTGGCCGAGCGGCTCGGGCTGCGCCCCAAGGTGGCGATCCGGATCAACATGGCGGTGGCCGGCACGCCGGCCTGGTCGCGCTTCGGCTTCAACCTGGAGAGCGGCCAGGCGGCCGACGCGGTGCGCCGGCTGCGGGCCGGCGACCGGCTGCTGCTGGCCGGCCTGCACTGCCACATCGGCACCTTCGTGCAGGACGTCGAGGCCTACCGGCAGGAGGCGGTGAAGATGTCCGAGTTCGCCAACCAGCTGCAGCGCGAGTACGGGCTCACCCTCGACTACCTCGATCTCGGCGGCGGCTTCGCCTCTCGCAACACCCTCCACGCCCAGTACCTGCCGGGCGAGCAGACCACCCCCTCCTTCACCGCCTACGCCGAGGCGATCGCCGACGGGCTGGGCAGCCTGCAGTACCCGCCCGAGAAGTCGCCGGCCATCTTCCTCGAGACCGGCCGGGCCCTGGTCGACGAGGCCGGCTCGCTGGTGGCCAGCGTCCACGCCAACAAGCGGCTCCCCGACGGGCGGCGCGGCGTGGTGCTCGACGCCGGCGTCAACCTGCTCTTCACGGCCAACTGGTACAAGCACGACGTGGTCCCGGCCCAGGAGCTCTCCGGGACGCCAGAGCCTACGGTGATGTACGGGCCGCTCTGCATGAACATCGACGTGGTGCGGGACAACCTGCTCTTCCCGCCGCTCAACCCGGGCGACCTGCTCGTCTTCCGCACCGTCGGCGCCTACAACGTCACCCAGTGGATGCAGTTCATACAGGAGCGGCCGGCGGTGGTGATGATCTCCCGCGCCGGAGAGGCCTCGGTGATCCGCAAGCGCGAGACGGTCGAGACCCTGCTCCACCAGGAGGAGGTCCCGGCGTGGCTGTCATGACCAGCACCAGCGTCGACCAGGTGGCCGTGACCGCCCTCCGGCCCCGGCTCACCCTCCCCGCGCCGGCGGCGGCCGGGCTGCTCGGCTACGCCCAGGTGATCTTCTCAGACCACCCAGGCGTCGGCGCGCTGCTGCTCCTGGCCACGGCGCTCTCGCCGCGGGTCGGCCTCTCCGGGCTGGCGGCGCTGCTGCTCGGCCAGGCGCTGGCCCGGCTGCTGGCGCTCGGCGACGCGGCGCTGGCGCGCGGGCGCTACGGCTACAACCCGCTGCTGGCCGGGCTGGCGGTCGGCGCCTTCTTCGAGCCGGGGGCCGGCACCGTCGCCCTGCTGGCGCTGGCGGTGGTGGCGGTGGTCTTCCTGGAGGCGGCGCTCGAGTCGGCGCTTGGCGGCGTCTTCGCCCTGCCGCTGCTCTCGCTCCCCTCGGTGCTGGTCACCTGGCTGGCGGTGGCGGCCGCCCCCTTCATCGGCATCGTCGCCCGCACCCCGCTGGCGCTCCTGCCCGAGGCGGCGCCCGACTGGCTCCCGCCCCTGGCCGGCCTCTACCTGCGCAGCCTCGGCGCCATCTTCTTCTCCCCCTCGCTGGCTGCCGGGGCGCTGGTGCTGGCCGGGCTGGTGCTCTTCAGCCGCATCGCCACCCTGCTCACGCTGCTCGGCTTCGGCGTGGCGGCGGCGCTGGCCACCGGCGTCTTCACGCTGGCCAGCGACGGCGCGCTGCTGGTGCTCTGCGCCAACGCCATGCTCACCGCGGTGGCGCTCGGCGGCATCTGGTTCGTGGCCCAGCCGGCGGCGTTGCTGCTGGCCGCCGGGGCGGCGCTGCTCACCACGCTCGCCACCGTGGGGGCGACCGCCCTGCTCCGCCCCTTCGGGCTGCCGGTGCTGCTGCTCCCCTACAACGCCACCATGCTGGTGGTGCTGCTCGCCTTCCGGCAGCGGCTGCGCGACGGCTCGCCGAAGGCGGTCGACTTCGCCGCCGGCACGCCCGAGGCCAACCTGGCCTACTACCGGACCCGGGTGGCCCGCTTCGGCCCGGGCTTCGCGGTCCGCTTCGCCCTCCCCTTCAGTGGCCGCTGGCTGGTGACGCAGGGGGTGGACGGGGCCCACACCCACCGCGGCCCGTGGCGCCACGGCCTCGACTTCGAGGTGGCCGACGCCGCAGGCGCCACCTCGACCGGGAGCGGCCGCGAGCTGCGCGACTTCCGCTGCTACCGGCTGCCGGTGCTGGCCGCCGCCGACGGCACGGTCGTGAAGGTGGTCAACGACGTGCCGGACAACGTGCCGGGCACGCGCAACGCCCGCGAGCCATGGGGCAACCTGGTGCTGCTGCAGCACGGGCTCGGCCTCTACTCGCTGGTGGCCCACCTGGCGCCGGGGACGGTCGAGGTCAAGGAGGGGCAGCCGGTCCGCCAGGGGGCGCGCCTCGGCCTCTGCGGCAACAGCGGCCGCTCCTTCGTGCCCCACCTCCACTTCCAGCTCCAGGCCACCGCCCGCATCGGGGCCCCGACGCTCGAGCCGGCCTTCGCCGACGTCCTGACCGGTGACGAGGACCAGCTGCAGCTCCACCGCTGGCTCCTGCCGGCCGAGGGGCAGGCGCTGCGCGGGCTGGCGCGGCGCGAGGACGGGACCGCACCCTTCGCCTTCCCGGTCGGCGGCGCGCTCGGCTTCGAGGTCGACGAGGGCGGCGAGGGGCGCGGCAGCGGGCACGGCGGCGGACGGACGCGCCGCGAGACCGTCACCTCGCGCATCGGCCTGCTCGGCGAGCTCTTCCTCGACTCGACCACCGCCGGCGCCCTGCTCTGGTTCGAGAACCAGGGTCGGCAGTTCGTGGTCCACGACCAGGCCGGCCGGCGCGACAGCCTGCTCCACCTGCTGGCCACCGCGGCGCCGCGGGTCCCCTACGACCTGCCGGCCGGGCTGCGCTGGGACGATGTGCTGCCGCGCCGCCGCCTCCGGCCCCGCTGGGCCCGCTGGGTCACCGATCTGGCCGAGCCGTTCCTGCCGGAAGGCGGCGTGACCGTCGACTACTCGGCGACGCGGCGCGGCGGCCGGCTCGAGGTCCGCGGCGTCGCCCGCGGGGGGCGGCGCCCGCTCACCACGCTGGCCGTCTTCGATGAGGCCGGGCCGCTCGAGCTCGAGGTGAAGCTGGGCGGGCAGCTCCGGCGGGCTCGGCGAGTCGAGGTGTCGGCGTGACCGGCTCGCTCGCCCCCCGGCTGCTCGCCCTCTGGCTCTCGGCCAGCCTGCCGGCGCTGGCCGCCGCCCAGCAGGGGCTGGCCACGGCCGACCCCTACGACGCCGCCCTCGCCGAGGCCCGGGTCGAGGCCGACGCCGGCCGCTTCGCCGCGGCGGCCAGTCGCCTCGACACCCCCGCCGCCACCTGGCCGCAGGACTTCCCGCTCCAGCTGCAGCGGGCCTTCTACCTGCTTCGCGCCGGCCGCTACGAGGAGGCGGCCCGCGCCTACCGGCGGGCCCTGGCGCTCTCGCCCGGCGACCCCGAAGCGCAGCGCGGGCTCGAGGATGCGCTGGCTGGGCGCGGCAAGCCGAGCCAGCTCTGGCTCGGGCTGGCCGCCGGCTGGACCGGCTGGGGCGGCGGCACCGAGCGCACCGCGGTCGGCTCCGGCACGCTCTCGCTCGACGCGCTTCTCGACGACCACTGGACGCTCGGCGGGCTCTACCGCGGCTTCGCGGCGACCGTGACCTCGCGGGGCGGGGGCCCTCGCGGCGGCGCCGGTGGGCTCCCCGACCTCTCGCACGAAGGGCAGCTCTCCTTCGGCTACGCGGCCAGCGACTGGAGCCTCAGGCTGCAGGGCGTGGCCGCCTCCAGCGCCCGCGCCAGCTCCGGGGGCCTGGCCAGGACCCTCGCCTTCGGTGGCCTGGGGGCCGGGCTGGCGGCCACCTTCGACCTGGGGCTCGAGTGGCGCGCCTCGGCGGCGCTGATCGCCTGGGAGGACCAGGCGAGCGCCCAGCTCGAGCTGGGCGCCGCGCTCCCGCTCGGCCGACACCTGCGGCTCGAGGCCGGCTGGCGTGGCCAGCGGCTCGACGGCACGGTGAGCGGCGCGGCGCTGGCCGGGATCGCCTGGCGGAGCAGCTGGGAGCTCGCGCTGCGCGGCGAGTACGGCCGGCAGCGCCGCCCCTGGGATCTCGGCGAGCGGACCCTCTATGGCCTCCCCGAGACGCTGCGCGGCGCGCTGCGGCTGCAGGGGAGCGTCCCCTTCACGCCGACTGTTCGCGGCTGGCTGTCCGCCGACCTGGAGCGCTGGCAGGCCTCCGCCGCCGCCGCGGCCACCGCCGACTCGACCGCCACCCGGCTCACCGGCGGCATCCTCTTCTCCTTCTAGCTGCGCTCACCCGAGGTGAACATCATGAAGACCGGATCGCTCCGCCCCGTACTGCACCGAGCCACCTCGCTGGGCGCCACCATGCCCCGCGCCACCCTGCCCCGCACCGCCCTGCTCCTCGCCGCCCTGCTCTTCGCCCCGGCCGTCCGGGCCCAGGGGGCCGCCGCCGATCTCTTCCGGCAGTCCTACGCGGCCGAGACCCGCGGCGACTACAGCAGCGCCCTCGAGCTGATGGAGAAGCTCGGCCCGGCCGGCAACGGCTACGTCGGGGTGCTCCGCAAGGGCTGGCTCCACTACCTGGCCGGGCGCCACGCCCAGGCGGCCAGCGCCTACCAGAAGGCGGCGGCGCTCGAGCCGGCGGCCGTCGAGCCGCGGCTCGGGGCGATGCTGCCGCTCATGGCGCTGCGCCGCTGGAAGGACGCCGAGCGGCTGGGCGGGGAGGTGCTGCTGCTGGCGCCGAACGACTTCACGGCGGTGAGCCGGCTCGCCTGGATCCACTACAGCCAGCTCCAGTACGCCGAGGCCGAGCCGCTCTACCGGCGCGCCGTGGCCGCCTGGCCGGCCAACGCCGAGATGCGCACCGGCCTCGGCTGGACGCTGCTCAAGCTGGGGCGCAACCGCGAGGCCAGGGAGGCCTTCGAGGCGGTGCTGGCCTTCGCGCCGGACCAGCTCTCGGCGCGGGAGGGGCTCGGGCAGGTGCCGTAGGGCCCCGAGGTGCGCCCGCCGGAGCCGGTCGGTATACTTGCCACATGGCAACACCGCCCACCGACGTCCTCTCTTCGGCCCTGGCCCTCCCGGCCAAGGACCGGGCCCGCTTGGCGCATGAGCTCTTGATGAGCCTGGATGACTCCGCCGATGCAGGCGCTGCGGAGGCCTGGGTCTCAGAGCTCGAGCGGCGCAGCAATGAGGTCCGGGCGGGCGAGGTGAAGCCAGAGGAGTGGGCCGATGTCAGGGCTCGCCTGGCGGACCGCTGGACCGGCAAGTAGCCCGTGCGCGTCCGCTTCCATCCGGACGCGGTCGCGGACCTCACCTCGGCTGGTGACTGGTTCGTGGTTGAGTCCGACGACGTGGTGGTCCTCGCCATCGCCCACCTCCGCAGACGACCGGGGTACTGGCTCGAACGTCGGCCTCGAGGACGGTGAGGCGCTCGCACGTCATGGCCGTTGGCCTTCGCCGCCGTGCCGTTCAACCCGGCAGGGCGACCGTTGGTCCGGTCGTCACCCCGGCGAGGATGAGCCGGATCTAGCTTGTGCGGCAGGAGGATCCTGCCATGATCGCAGCACCCGCCGTGAAGCCACTTCCCGTCCTGAAGCAACTCTGGATCGCCTTTGGCGCCGCCATGCTGCTCGCCGCGTCCTGGCTGGTCCAGACACCTCGGTTCTTCGACGCCGCCCCCGACTACCGGCTTACCGGGATTCTCGCCGGCATGGTCGTGGCCGGCAGTCTCGTTTCTTGGATCAACGTCGAGAAGGCGCTGGGCGTCCCCTGGCTCCGCCGGCTCACCAACGCTGCGCAGGCCGGGACCATGGTCTCGGTCAGCATAATGGCCATCGAGGCCGTTCGGGGCGTCATCGACGGCTTTCGTAGCGTCGACGCCGGAGCCGCGGCGCTGGTGGTGGCCAACACGCCCCCGGTGGCCGACGGCCTCTTTTCTCCCCGGGTAGCCGCGTGGGCCGTCTTCTCCTTCGCCCTCTGGCTCTTCCTGCTCAGCTACCATCGCCACCGCGCCGAGGCCGACGTTCAAGCACGCCTGCGTCGCGAGGCCGAGGACGCCGCCCTCCGGGCCCGGCTCGCCCCCCACTTCATCTTCAACGCACTCAGCACGCTCAAGGCCCAGATCGAACTGGCCCCCTCCGAGGCCGCCGCCACCGCCGACCGGCTGGCCTCGCTCTTCCGCCAGGTGCTGGCGCTCACCGACCGACCCACCATCCCCCTTCGCGAGGAACTGGCCTTCGTCGAGGCCTACCTCGGCATCGAGCGGGCCCGGCTCGGCCCGCGCCTCCGGGTCAGGTTCGACGTGGCCGAGGCGCTCGAGGCGGTCGAGGTCCCATCTCTCTCGCTCCAGGTGCTGGTCGAGAACGCCGTGAAGCACGGCGTCGCCCCGCGCGAGGAGGGCGGCGAGATCCTGATCTGGGCCCGTTGGAGCGGCCCCGGGTCGGGCCGGCGGCTCCTGATCGGCGTCGAGAGCCCTGCCGCGCCACCATTGCAGCGGGCCAACGCCTCGAAAGGCACTGGGACCGGACTGCAGGCCCTGCGCGGCCGGCTCGACCAGCCCGACGATCTCGTCCTCGACTCGCGGGAAGGCCGCTACCGCGCCCAGTTCTCCTGCCGGGGAATCGCGGCGTGATCCGCCTCCTCGTCGTCGAGGACGAGCCGCTGGCCCGCCGGCACCTCGCCGACTTGCTGGCCGAGTTTCCAGGCGTCGAGGTAGTGGCGGAGGCGGCCAACGTCCGCGAGGCGCTGGCGGCGGTGGCGGCCCACCACCCCGACGCGCTCTTCGCCGACATCGAGATGCCCGGCATCCGCGGCACCGAGCTCCCCAGCCTGCTCCCCGAACCGCGCCCTGCCATCGTCTTCGTCACCGCCTACCCGCAGCACGCCATCGAGGCCTTCGCCGGCGGGCGGTCCACTACCTACTGAAGCCGATCTCGCGCGTCGGCATCGCCCAGGCCCTCTCCCGCATCCGGCCCAAGGATGACCCGCTGCAGAAGGCCTGGCTGCGCATCCCGGCACGACGGCGGAGCGGCACGCGACTGCTCGATCCGGGCGAGGTCGAGGCGCTGGTGGCCGACCTGGGCGACTGCGCCGCCTGGACCGCCGAGGGGCGTCTCCCGGTCGACGGGACGCTGGCGCACTGGGAGGAGCGGCTCGCCGGCCACGGCTTCCTCAGGGTGCACCGCAACGCCCTGGTCCGGCTCGGCGCGGTGCGAGAGTTGGCCGAAGGCGACGAGCTCGTGCTCGGCACCGGTCGGCTGGCCATCAGCCGGCGGCGAATGGAAGAGGTGCGACGAGCGCTCGGGCTCTAGCAGGCTGTCTCGCGAATGGGGGAGGCTAACCGGGGTGGGTCAAGACCGGTTCGGGCGCCCGAACCTACCCTGAGTCCGTGTCCGCCGCCCCTGTCTGGCTGTCGTCGCCCGGCTCCATCAGCGCGCTGGCCAGGTCGCTGAGCCTGACCGGCTATTTGTTGCCCTGGCCCCGCCTACTTCATCCCGCGGATCGCCGCCACCGCCTCGGGGAAGATGGCGTCGGCGGTCTCGGCGGCGTGGAGCAGCTTGACGCTGGCGGGCCTGAGCCGCCCCAGCTCCTCCAGGTAGGCGGCCCGCTGCCTCTTGAGATCGTCGAGGGTGAAGAGCCCCTTGAGCTTGTCGCCCAGCTCGCGCGCCGCCGCCTCGGGCGAGAGGTCGACGAAGATGGTCAGGTCGGGGACGAGCGGCGCCGCCCCGAGCAGGCCGCGGGCCCGGGCCTCGAGCACGTTGAGATCCTCGCGGAACCAGTCGTGCCCCTTCAGCCCGGCGTAGACCACCGAGGAGAGCGTGTAGCTCTTGCAGAGCACCGTCTTGCCGTCGCCGAGCTTCTCGCGCGCCACCGCCGAGACCCTCGCCCGCGAGGCCAGCTCGAAGAAGAAGTCGGCCTCGAAGCGCCCGTAGCGCCAGCTGCCGTCGAGCCCGCCCGCCCCCATGAGCTGGGCCCGGCCGCTGTCGGGGCTGTCGAGCTCGTAGACCTCGACCCCGTCGGCGGCCAGCGCGGCGCGCACCTTGTCGACCAGCGCCACCACCAGCCGGCCGGCGCCGTAGATCCCCTCGAAGACGACGAACTTCCCTGGCTTCATCGCTGCTCCCTCCGCGGCCTGCTGGTCTCGCCGCGCACGCTACTCCAGGATCGCCTTGAGCGCCTCGGCGGTGGAGGCCCGCCGCTGCTTCTCGACCTCGCGCGGATCGACCTCGACGTGCTTCTCGTCGGGGGTGATCTTGAAGAGCGGCTGCCCCTTCTGCACGATGGTCCCCTCCCCGCCCTGGATGACGATCTTGTCGATGGTCCCCGAGAAGGGGGCGCGGATGGTGTTGAACATCTTCATGACCTCGACCACGTAGAGCGGCTGCCCCTTGTCGAAGTGCATGCCCTCCTCGACGAAGCGCGGGCGGCCCGGGGCCTCCTGCCCGTAGTACATGCCGCCGCTCACCGCCACGATCTCATCGGCCTTGGTGACCGGCGGCGGGACCAGCACCTTCTTCATGCGCACCTGCAGGTCGACGTCGTTGAGGTGCGGCGGGATGGTGACCTCGAGATCCTCCTCGACCTTGAAGGCGAAGAACTTCACCTTCTCGGCGATCATGAAGAGCAGCCCGAGCAGCTCGTTGCCGGCCTCGAAGCCGAGGTGGGCGGCGCGGATCTTCTCCCAGGTGGCGGCGTCGTAGCCGCCCTGCGGAACCTCCTTGCGCAGCAGCTCGTCGAGCTGCTTGAACTGCTCCTCGGTGAGGCCGAGCTTCTGGCGGATCTCGGCGTAGAAGCGGACCGCGCGCGACAGCAGCGCCTGGTCGTGCTCCCAGATCACCTCGGCGGCCGGGGCCTTCGGGTCCCAGGCCATGTTGAGGTAGTCGTAGGTCTCCGAGAGGATGGCCAGCGGGTTGCGCCTCCAGGTGAGCTTACCGCCCGCCACCGAGGCGTCGTCGCGGTGCAGGCTGAGCCAGCCGGAGAGCAGGTGCGGGTCGGCCAGCAGCCGGTCCATGGGGCGGGTCAGCAGCGTGCCCTTGCGGTCGAGCACCTCCGACATGGCCTTGGCCATGGCGGCGTCGTCGGGGCTGGCCGCCGCCACCTGCCTGGCGTAGTGCTTCTTCATCTCCAGGAAGGCGGCGACGGTGTCGATCTTGTTGGCCTCGTCCTTCAGCTGCCCCACCAGCGTCAGGTAGGGGACCACGAAGCGGGTGGTCGGCTTGGCCATGACGTTCTGGCCGATGAACCAGTTGACCAGGCCGTAGTGGAACTCGAGGTTGGTGGCCACGTCCTGGCCGCGCAGGCTGGTGCGGGCCAGCACCGTGGAGAGGTGCAGGTAGGAGGCCAGCCGGTCGTCACCCTTGGTGAGCAGCAGGGCGATGTTGGAGTCGTAGGCCCCGGCCACCCGGTAGCGCATGAACATGCCGGTGTCGGGGTTGGGCAGGCTGATGCCCTGGTCGTCGCGGATCTCGCCCTCGATCGGCTTCGACCAGAAGCGGATCACGCCGCCGGCGTGCGGCGAGAGCGAGGCGTCGGTGGCGTTGAGGCGGGCCTCGGCCGAGGCCCCGAAGCGGGGGATCCGCTCCGGCTTGGGGAGGCGGGCCTTGTGGCGGGCCAGCAGCGCCATGGCCTCGACCAGCGACTCGACCACGAAGAAGTCCTTCGGGTCCTTGGGGTTGGTGAACTTGAGGCTGTAGCAGAGCTCCGAGACCCGGTGCTCCACCTGGATGCGGGTGTTGACCTCCATGAAGTAGTAGCGGTCGCGGTCGACGATGCACTCGAAGGTGGAGGCCGAGTCGAGCCCCACCGCCTGCCCGAAGCGGGCCGCGTCGGCCTCCATGCGCTTGAGGATCTCGAGGTCGGTGGCCAGCGACCTGGCCTCGGCCTTGCGGCCGGCCTTCTCGGCCCGGGCGATGGCGGCGGCCAGGCTCTCCTGGGTCACCGAGATCTCCAGCAGCTTCTGCTCGTGCATCTGCAGCGAGCAGTCGCGGCCGCCCAGCGTCACGCACCACTCGCCGTTGCCGAGCAGCTGGATCTCGTTGTGGCGGGTCTGCTCGATGTTGAGCTCGACCAGCACGTTCTTGTTGTCTCCGACGCCGGTGGCCTTGACCTCGTTGAGCACCTCCCGGACCATGGCCGGCGCGTCGGCGGCCGCCGCGGCGATCTCCTTGTCGGTGGCCTTCTCCAGGGTCAAGAGCGAGCCGCCGAGGATGCGCTGGCCCTTGCCGCCGCCGCCGCCGATCGCCTTCAAGCGGACCCGGCTGCGCGGGTGCTCCTTGAACATGGCGGCCAGGTCCTTCTCCACCTGCGCGCCCAGCTCGTCGATGGTGTAGAGGTCCTGCCCGCTGGCGTAGCAGGCGGCCAGGATGGCGTCGGCGAGGTCCTCCAGCGAGCGCTTCTCGTCGGCCACCACCTTGGGGTCGACGGTCAGCTTGCGGGCCTCGATGACCGCCAGCAGCTGCTTGCGGCTGGGGAACTTGGAGACCACCGTCCGGGCGGTGACGTTGTTGATGCCGGGGGTGGTGCTGACCTTGACCTCCAGCGCGGTCCGCTTGGCCTCGTCCTTCTTGCCGGCGCGGGCCTGGGTGCGGGAGTTGGGGCCGATGAACTTGAGGCCGGCCCGCTCCAGCGTGGCCACGAACTCCTCGTCCTCGGCCATGAAGCCGTAGCCGGCGAAGACCGAGTCGTAGCCGTTGTCGTGCGCGATCTGCACGATCTGGTTCATGCGCTCGACGCGCTCCTCCTTGCTGGCCCCGGAGTAGTCGGGCACGCGGTGGACCCGGTCGCTGTCGTTGAACTGGCGCAGCTCGGGGGCGAGCGCGTTGGGGTAGACGATCGAGTCCTTCTCGGAGAGCAGGATCCCGTAGTGGCCGATCCCCATCTCCTCGAAGACGTCCATGGCCTCCTTGCGGATGGGGCCGCGGCAGACGATGAGCGGCTTCAGGTCGGTGCAGGCGAAGGAGCGCACCCACTCCGACGACGACTCGCCGAGGCGGCGGTCGCGGTGGATGAGCGGGTTGTGGCGGTACAGGTCGGTCGGCTGGGCCATCGGTTGGTCTCTCTCTCGACGCGTCGCGGATCTTGGGGGGATGGGACCAGGCTCAGTGGAACTCGCGCTGGACGCCGGTCATCGCGGATGGCTGGTAGTGGCGCATCAGGAAGCCGATGTTCTCGGCCAGCGCCTGGCGCAGGTCGGTCGGCATCACGATCGAGGAGATCGAGCCGAGCGAGAGCCCTTCCTTGGGGTTCATCAGCTCACGCTCGTAGCGCTGGTTGAGCAGCAGCTCCTGGGCCTTGACCCAGTCGCCGACCTCCTTCTCGGCGTCCTTCTTGGCCTGGGCCGGCTCCATCCCCGCGGTGGTGCGGGCGGCGGTGGCCGCCTTGACCATCCCGGCCACGCTGCTGCGGATCTTGCGGAGCTCGTCCTTGTAGACGAACTCCTTGCCGGCCGGCCCCATCACCGCGAGGCGGGTGGTGGGGAGCGCCAGCACCAGGTCGGCGCCGGTCGGGTAGTTGTTGTACGAGGCGTAGGCCCCGCCGAAGGCGTTGCGCAGGATCAGCAGGATGCGCGGGGTCCTAACGTCGACGATGGCGTCGAGCATGGAGCGCCCGGCCTGCACGATGCCGCGGGCCTCCTGCTCACGTCCGGGGAGGAAGCCGGTGGTGTCCTCCATGAAGACGATGGGGATGTTGTAGATGTTGCAGAAGCGGACGAACCTGGCGATCTTGAGCGCGGTGTCGACGTCGATCTGGCCGGAGCCGACCGCGCTGTTGTTGGCCACGAAGCCGACCACCTGTCCGCCGATGCGGCCGAAGGCGGTGACCACCTCGCGGGCGCGATCCGGCTGCACCTCGAAGTAGTCGCCGTAGTCGCAGACCCCCTGGATGACGATCGAGACGTCGAAGGGGGTGTTGAAGCCGGTCGGCGAGTTGAAGGCCTTCTTGAGGAGGGTGTTGATCTCCCAGGTCTTGCGGTCGAGCGGATCGCTGGTGGTCTGGAAGGGCGCCCCGACCTTGTTGTTGTCGGGGAGGTAGGAGAGCAGCCGGACGGCCTGGCGCAGCGCCGCCAGCTCGTCCTGCACCGTCAGGTCGGCGACGCCGGAGGCGCCGTGGACCTTCGGCCCGCCCAGCTCCTCCGGGGTGATGTCCTCGCCGAGCACCGACTTGACGACGCCGGGGCCGGTCAGGCCGAAGAAGGTGTCGCCCGGCTGGATGACGAAGCTGCCCTGGCGCGGCAGGTAGGAGCCGCCGCCGGCGTTGAAGCCGAACATGCACATGATCGAGGGGACCACGCCGCTGATCTTGCGCAGCGCCGTGAAGGCCTCGGCGTACCCGTCGAGGCCGCCGACGCCGGCCGGCACGTAGGCGCCGGCCGAGTCGTTCATGCCGATGAGCGGCATGCCCTTGTCCCCGGCCCTGCGGTAGAGGCGGGCCAGCTTGTTGCCGTTGGTGGCGTCCATCGAGCCGGCGCGGACCGTGAAGTCGTGGCCGTAGACCGCCACGTCGCGGCCGCCGATGTTGAGCACCGCGGTGACCAGCGAGGCGCCGTCGAGGTTCTTGCCCCAGTTCTGGTAGAGGACGTTCGGCGGCTTGGGCGAGAGCACCTTGAGCCGCTCCCAGACCGTCATCCGCTTCTTGAGGTGCTGCTTCTCGATGGCATCGACCGGCACGGCGCGGACGGGGCGCTGGATGAGGTCGTACCCCTCCTTCATCGCCTCCTCGTAAGGGCCGGTGGCGCGGGAGATCTCTCCGGGGATGGTGAACTCCACCTTTTCAGGCGGGTCGAGCGGATTGATCAGGGACGGTCTGATGGCCTTCGTGGTCATGTGGCGCGTTCCTCTATGGTTCCGGCGAGCGCAAGGAGTAGTCGAGCGGATAGGTCAATCAACCCGCGTGTTTGCGGCGTGGCTCTGCTCCCGATTGGGACGCGCATCCTGACAAGGCATGGCCGTGGAGGCAAGCCATTCGAGACCCATTTGAAGCAATGTTTGCTGGCTCATCGCGTCATTTCGGACCGCGCCGCGGCCGCTCCGCGACCGGGACCGGTGCGACGGGCCGGTCATTCTGCTATGAGACCGCCAGCGCCATCGCCGACAACGCGAGCCTGGCCGCTTCCCCCGAAGAGGGCGAGCGCCCTTCCCAGAGTAGTCATGGAGCACCGCGACTTGAACGAATCCCGACACTCCAAGCCTCGCCAGGACCGCCGCGCCCGGCGCCAGCGACGTCCAGGCCGGGGGCTCTCGCCCCAGGCCCCCGTCATCCCCATCAACGACGAGGGGTTCCCGGCCGCCGTGCCGGACGTCCCGCCCCCCTCCCCGGCCGTCTTCACCAGCGAAGCCGCCCGCATGGCCTACCCCTGGCTCCCGGGCCGGGTGATCGCCGGCAGCATCTGGCGTGGCCCTGCCCACTTGAAGGTCCGGGTCGATGAGGCCGGTGAAGCGGCTCCGTGGCCGCCGCCGCGCCCCTGAACCGGGGGATTCTGGACAGCGGCAGTCCTCGCATTTCTTGCGAGTCGAAGCCCGTCCCGCGCAGCGGCCGCGCAGGCGGGTCGGCAGCCGCTGGGGCGCCTCTTTGCAACCCATCGATGATCCGCGATTTTTCGCGGGGTATCCGGTTGGTGCGCCACGTGCATGGCCCCGAACAACCCGAACGACGGAGAGAACCATGGCCAAGACCATCACCGAGGACTGCACCAGCTGCGGCGCCTGCGCCACCGAGTGCCCGACCGAAGCGATCTCCGAGGGCGACGACCACTACATGATCGACGCCGCCAAGTGCGACGAGTGCGCCTCCAAGGGCGGCGAGTCGTCCTGCATGGAGGTCTGCCCGACCGAGTGCATCGTCAAGCTCTAGCCCGACGAGGCCGACCGGGGCCTCCTGGGCCCCGATGGTTCACGAGACCCCGCCTCTGGCGGGGTCTCTGCGTTTCGGCCCTGCCGTTTCAGACCCGGCGCCGCTGGAGTTTGGGCCGTCGGCACACTACCGTGGATTTTTCATGAGCCAGGTCCGCACCCCCACCCCGCCGCGCGCCGGGCGCGCCTTGCTCGCCCTCCTGGCCGCGCTCTCCCTGCTTGCGCCACCGCCGGCCCTGGCTGCCCCCGCCAAGTCGGCCCAGGCCGCCAAGGCCGCCGAGACGGTGCGCGGGCCGCCCACCTGCGCCAACGCCTGGGCCATGATCGACTTCGCCGTGGCCCACCACGTCAGCTTCGACCGGCTCACGCCGGAGCTGGCGGTGCGGGCCAGGGACCTGCTCGCCACGGCGCTGGTCACCGACCACCCCTGGCTGCTCGCCGACGACGTCGCCGCCATCAAGGGGCGCGCCGCCGGCTTGAGCGGCGCCGCCCTCCTCCAGGAGCGGAGCGCCGGCCGCTGCGATCACCTCGAGGCCCAGCTGACGCGCACCCGGCAGGCGTTGAAGCGGGCCGCCGAGCTCTTCGAGTCGGCCGACGCCCTGGCCGAGGCCCTCCCCGCGGAGCCCCCGGAGGAGGAGCCGAAGTCGCTCCCCGAGCCCCCGCGAGACGACGCCGGGCTCCGCGCGCTCCTCCTCGACGACGCCCTGGCGGAGGCCTGGCGGGTCCGCGCCGTGGCCGAATGGCCGGTGGCGAAGAGCTTCGGCGCGCGCCGGGCGCTGCGCTGGCTCGCGCTGGCCCGCCAGCGGCTGGCCGGGCGCGGCACCGCCGACCTGGTCAACGCCTTCGCCCACGCCCTCGACCCGCACACCCGCTACGAGACCGAGGAGGAGGCGATCCGCTCCGACCACGAGCTCAACCCGCCGGTCGGCCTGCTCGGCCTCGAGCTGGGCGATCCGGTCCCCGGGGGATTGCCCATCACCGGGATCCACCCCGGCTCGCCAGCCTCCCGGCAGCGCGCGCTCCGGGTCGGCGACGTCATGACCTTCGTGGGGCGGTCCCCGGTGGCCGACCTCGACGCCGCCGAGGTCTCGGCCCTGCTCGACAGCTTCGAGGAGGCGGTGCCGCTCACGGTGGCCCGGCCGTCAGGGCTGGGGCTCGGCTCGCCGCGCCGCTTCCAGCTGGTGCGCAAGGTGCTGGCCGACCGGAACATGTCGGTGAGCACCACGCCGCGGGTCGACCTGGGGCGCCGCGTGCTGGTGGCCCGCGTCGACGAGGTCGACCAGGACACCGCCGAAGGGCTGGAGCGGGCGCTGCGGCTGGGGCGCCGGCCGCCCGAGGCGGTGGTGCTCGACCTGCGCGGCTGCACCGGCGGCTACCTCACCACCTCGGTGGCCATCGCCGGGCTCTTCCTCACCGGGGGCCCGGTGGTCCGGGTCCACAGGCGCGGCAGCCCCGACGAGATCCTGTCCGATCCGGCGCCGTCGCGGGCCTACGCCGGCCCGGTGCTGGTGCTGGTCGACGAGGAGACGGCCTCGGGCTGCGAGATCGTGGCCGGGGCGCTGCGGGCCCGCGGGCGGGCGCTGGTGGTCGGCGCCGCCCGCACCATCGGCAAGGGGACGATGCAGGACATCTACGACGGCGAGCTCCCCACCGGGGCGCTCTACGTCACCACCGGCCTCTTCTTCCTGCCCGACGGCAGCTCGCCGCAGGGAGGCGGCGTCCCGGTCGACCTGGTGGTGGCGCCGCCGGCCGAGGGGGTGGCGTCCGAGGCGGCGCTCCCCTGGGCGCTGCAGTCGCCGCCGCCGGCGCAGCCGCTGGAGGGCGGCGAGACCGACCGCGACCCGACGCTGGTCGACGCCCTGGAGCGGCTGGGCATGACCGTCCAGCCGGTGAAGCGCCCGCAGCGGCCCGGGACCGACCCGGCGCTTGGCCGGGCCGCCGAGCTGGCCGCCCGGCTCGCCTCCGAGCGGCGCAAGCGCTAGCGCGAGGAGGAGGCGCCCGGCGGCGGGAAGCGCTCCACCGGCAGCTTCCCCTCGTGGAGCGTCCCGTCGACCAGGTAGGTGGGGGTCGAGCGCAGGTTGGCCTTCAGCCCGGCGGCGACGTCCTCGGCCAGCCGCGCCTCGGTCGACGAGGCCTTGAGGCAGGCCGCGAACTTCGCGGCGTCGAGGCCGAGCCGCCGCACCAGCTCCTCGACCGGGGCCGGCGCCTTCTGGCTGGCGTAGAGGGCGTCGTCCATGGCCTCGAGCTGCCCCTGGGCCTCGGCGCAGATGGCGGCGCGGGCCAGCTCGCAGGCCCGCAGGTGCATGGGGCGCTTCAGGAGCGGGTTGCAGGCCTGGTCGAGCGGGAAGTGGCGCTTCACCACCTGGATGTCGGGCCGGCGCCGCAGCAGGTCGCGCAGCTCGTCGTGGGCCTGGGCGCAGAAGGGGCACTCGTAGTCGCTGAAGAGCACGGCCGGTCCGGTGGCGGCCGGCAGCGGCGGCGGCAGCGCCACCAGGTTGGGCCTCGATGAGTTCCCTCCCGTGACCACCGGCCTTGGCCGCGGCTCGGGGCGGGGGTAGCCGGCCACCAGCCCGAACAGCGCCAGCAGCCCGAGCAGCGCCGCCACCGCGGCGTGGCGCGGCCGGCGCGTGATCGCCCCGAGGTCTTCGCGCAGCGAGGCGCCGGCCCCGGCCGGGCGGCAGGCCCAGGCGCCGGCCAGCAGCAGGCCGAGAGAGACCGCCCAGGAGCCCACGCAGAGCAGGCACCAGGCCCCGATGATCGCCTTGGAGATCCAGGCCAGCGCCAGCGAGCCGGCCACCGCCACCGCGCCGAAGAGCAGCAGCAGCCCGGCCGGCCACCGTGGGTGGAGCCGGCGCGCCGAGAGCCCCCAGGCCGACAGCAGGGCTGCCAGCCCGTAGCCGAGCAGGCCCCAGGCAGCCACCGGGACGCCCAGCAGCACCGACCAGCGGCTCAGCGCCACCTTGTCGCAGTTGATCTCGTCGTTGATGGTGCAGAAGCTGGTGAGCCCGGCCGCGGCGTCGTGGTGGACCCGCACCAGCAGGAAGGAGAGGGTGAGGCCGGCGAGGGCCAGCCCCAGCGAGACCGCGAAGGCGGCGCGCGGGGTGGCGGGCGGTGGTGAGTGGGCTTGCTTGCGGGCCATCGAGGGACGGGGCTAGTCGATGGTGCAGGGCTTGACCGGCTCGCACGGCTTGGCGGCGGCCGGAGGGGTCGTGGTGGCTGGCGCCGCCTTGGCCGGCTCTGCCTTGGCCGGCTCGGCCTTGGCCGGGGCCGGCCTGGCGGCGGTCGCCGGCTTGGCGGAACCGGGCCTGGCCGGGGAGGACGCGGTGGCGGGTGGCTGCGCCGCCTTCTCGGCCGGGCCGTCGGAGAGCGTGAAGAGCGCCAGTGAGGCGACGACGGTCTGGGTCAGCTTGTGCATGTGGTCTGTAACCTCGCAGCGGGAGTTAACCCGGCCCCCGCCCCGGGCGCAACCGTCACGTCGGCGCAGCCGGCCACCCGCCACCTCCCCCGCCGGCCCCCGGAGGGTCCCTTGAGCGCCCGCCCTCAGCGCCCGCCCTCCCCGGCCGCGCCGCTCCCCCGGGGGCGCTGCGCCTCGCGCTCCACGGCCTGCGCCCGCGCCGCCTCGCGCTCGGCCAGGGCCCGCGCCGCACCGAGCGCCGCGGCGTTCTCGCGCAGCTCCTTCTCCAGCGAGGCGCGCCGGGCCTCCAGCCCCTTGAGCTGCCCCTCCAGGTCGGCCACCCGCTTGCGGGCCTCGTCCCGCTCGCCGGCGGCACGCCCCGCCTCCCTGAGCGCCGCGCTCTCGCGCCGGTCGCCTTCGTTCGCGGCCTCGCGCGCCGCGCCCAGCTGCGCCTCCAGGGTGGCCAGCCGCCTGGCCGCCGCCTTGGCCTCCCCCTCGGCGCGCACGGCCAGCCCGTGCTCGAGCTCGGCCTGCTCGCGCGCCGCACCGAGCGCCTGCTCCAGCTTCGGCAGCTGCGCCAGGCGCGCCTCGACCCGCTTCAGCTCCTTCTGCTTGGCGTCGGCCGCCCCCTCGAGCCGGGCGATCTCGGCCTCCAGCGAGCGCCGCGACCGCTCCAGCCCCTCCAGCTTCTGCCCCAGCGCCGCCTCGCGCGCCGCCAGCTCGGTCACCTTGCCGGTGAGCAGCTGGTAGCCGGCCACCATGAGCGGCAGCAGCGCCGCCACCACCACCGCCACCGCCACCAGCTCGGCGCGGTGCCGGCGCAGGAAGAGCGCGCTGCGGCGCAGCGCCGAGCCGCGCTCGTGCCAGGTCGGCTCCAGGGTGCGGTAGCGGCGCAGCTCCTCGGCCAGCGCGCCGGCCGAGCCGGGCCGGTCCTCGGGCCGGGGCGCCAGCGCCCGGGTCACGATCTCGCGGAGCCGCGGCGGCACGGCGCCCGGCAGCGGCGGCGGGCTCGGATCGGCGTCGCCGACGCGGCCGGCGTGCGGGGCGGCGCCGCAGAGCAGGAAGTAGAGGGTTCCACCCAGGGTGTAGACGTCGGAGGCCGGCGTGGGCGGGAGCCGATCGCGCCACTGCTCCGGCGCCATGTAGGCCACGGTGCCGATGGGCTGCGACCGCGCCCGCCCCGCCGCGCCACCCGAGGCGCCCGCGCCCCCGGCGCCGCCCGCGCCGCTCGCCCCGCCCGAGGGCGACCCCGGGCTGGCCGTGGCCAGCGAGGTGGCGATGCCGAAGTCGGCCAGCATGACCCGCCGGCTCTCCGGCGTGAGCAGCACGTTCTCCGGCTTGACGTCGCCGTGCACGATCCCGGTCCGGTGGGCGGCGTGGACGGCGCTGGCGAGGTCCTCGACCAGCCGGGCCGCCTCGAGCGGCGAGAGCCCGGGCTGGGCCTCGCGCAGCGAGCGCCCGATGCGGATCGAGCCGGGCGCGTCCTCGTCGGGATCGGCGCAGACCGCCATCTCCACGTAGAACGGCCCGTTCTCTATCCGCCCGGCGTCGAAGACCGGCACCACGTGGGCGCTCGGGATGCGCCGGGCCCGCCCCGCCTCGCGCCGCACCTGCTCGACGAACTCGCTCATGCCCGGCCCGGGGCGCAGCAGCTTGAGGGCCACGTAGCCCTCCAGCGGCGGGCGCCGCGCCAGGTAGACCTTGCCGTGGGCGCCGGCCCCGAGCTCCCGCTCCAGCAAGAAGGGGCCGAGCTCGACCGGGTAGGGACCAGACGGCAGCGGGCCATCGGGCCGGTCGTAGTGGACCAGCAGGCCGCGCACCAGCTCGGCGAGCGCGGCGTCGCCGCCGCAGAGCTCGTCGATCAACCTGGGCCACTCGCCCCGGTCGTGACCCAGCACCAGCTCCACCACCACGTCGGCACCCAGCCTGGTCATGCGCCCTCCTCCGCTGCCGCTCCGCGCTTCGCCTCGCGCGCCGCCACCCAGGCCGCGAAGAGCTGGAGATCCTGCTCCACCCGGGCCGGCGTGGTGCCGACCGCCGCGGCGATGACGGCGCGCGGCTCGCCCAGCAGGTAGGAGCGGCGCGCCGCCTCGGCGATGAGCCGGCCCCGCCCCAGCCTGGCGTCGGCCGCCACCGCCGCCACCGCCCGCTCCACGAGGCCGAGGTCGGGGGCGACCGCCAGCCGGGCCCAGGCCAGGAAGAAGGCGAGCCGCTGCTGCACCATCCCCTTCGACTCGCCGAGCAGGTCGGCGGTCTCGGCCTGCGTGAAGCCGGCCACCAGGTGGCACTCCACGGCGCGGGCGATGCGGCGGCGCCGCGAGATGTTCCGGTCGGCCCGCAGCCGCGCCAGCAGCTCCAGCACCGCCAGCGACTCCTCGCGCGAGGCCGCCACCGGCTCGCCGTGGAGCAGCGTCAGCACCGGGAGCAGCGAGGTGGCCTCGCGGCCACGCCGCCGCGTCGTGGCCCGCCAGCGCGAGATCCAGAGCCGCCGGATCAGGAAGAGGCAGTAGGCGGTGAAGTGGCGAGCGTCGCGGAAGGTGGTGCGGCGGCGCAGGATCCGCTCCAGCGCGGTGTGGAGACCGGCGGTGCCGGCCAGCGTCGGGGGGGCGCCGCGGCTCATGGACCGGACCCGCTCCCGAAGCTCGTCGTAGGCCTCGGCGACGAGCCGCTCGGTGCTCGGTCCCTGCTCGGCTGGGGTCGGGCGCTCCATCGCGAGCGCCGAGGGTACCTCGCCCCGGCCCTCCAGGGCAGGGCCGCGGCGAAACTGCAGGGCGCGAAGATTCCAGATCTCCTCGTGATGGCCAACGCTTGGGTCGGTCCGACGAGGTCCCCGGGTAGCCGGATGGTCGAGCGGCGGCGTTTCCACTCCAGAGGGGCCTGCCGCCCCGGGAGAAGACCGCCGATGACCACCCGCCAGACCACCTGGACCGCCCACGAGAACGCGCGCTGGTCCCACCTGCTCGACCACGCCCGCGCCGTCGCCGCCAGCGTGCTGCGCCGCCCGCGCTCCCACCCCGACGTCGAGGACCGGGCCCAGGACGCCCTGGTCGCCTTCCTCTCCTCGTCGCTGCCCCGCTTTGACGCCGCGCTCGGCACGCCGGAGGCGCTGCTGGCCACCATCGTCCGCAACCGGGCCCTCTCGCACCTGCGCGACGGCGCCACCCGCGCCCGGCTCGGGGCCCAGCTGGCCGCGGAGACCCCGCGCGCCGCCACCAGCGCCCAGGCCCGGGCCGACGCCGCCAGCGATCTCGGGCGCGTCCTCTCCCGGCTCTGCCCCGGCCACGCCGAGGCCCTGGTGAGCATCGACCTGGCCGGCGAGGGGATCGCCGACGCGGCCCGCCGCCTCGGCAAGAGCTACCAGGCCATGAACGGCCAGGTCGGCCACGCCCGGGCCGCGGCGCGGCGGGTGGCCCGGGAGCTCATGGCGGCCTGAAGCTGCAGCCCAGGCCGCCATGGCGCGGTCCCTTCCCTGGCGGCTACCGGTTGACCACCCGCTGACCGTCAGAGCGCTGGTCGCCCGGCAGCCGCAGCTCGGCGCGGCGGTTCTGGCTCCAGGCCGGCTCGCCGGCGCCGCTCACCAGCGGCAGCTCCTTGCCGAACGAGACGATCTGCAGGGCCGCCCCCACCCCGAGGTCCTTCAGGTAGGCGCGCACCGCGTCGGCGCGCCGGTTGCCGAGCGCCACGTTGTACCCGGAGGTGCCGCGCTCGTCGGTGTGCCCCTCGATCACCACGGTGGCCGGCCGGCGCTGCCCGAGGCAGCTGGCGACCCCCTTCAGCTCCTCGCGGGCCGCGGCGTCGAGCAGGGACGAGTCGAAGGCGAAGTGGACGCGGGAGATGGTGCAGGCCGGCGCGACGTCGGCCGCGGCCTGGTCGCCCGGGAGCGCGGCCGGCGGCGTGGGGGTGGCCGGGGCGGCGGCGACGGCGTCGCGCACCTCGGTCTCCGGCTTGACCACCTGCGCGGGCGAGGCGCAGCCGGCCACCAGCAGCGTGAGGACGGCGAGCGCGGTGAGGCGGGTGAGGGCACGGTCGTAACGCATGGGAGGCTCCTGCGGGATGGTGGCGGGATCGTCCCCGCAGCCTTCCTACCCGCCGGCCTCGGCGCTCTCTCGCGCCGGTTCGACCGGGAGCGAATCAGCCGGCCGGGTCGTCAGGACCCGGCGGAGGGCGCGGGCGCGGCAGGGCGTCGACGATCGGTCCGTCGCCGCCGGCCGATCCCTTCGGCCCGCCCGTACCGTCCGGCCCGCCAGTGTCGAACCAGATGGTCCGGAAGGTGGCCCCGGCGACCGGCGGCGGCCGCCGGCCGGTCAGCCGGTACCAGAGCGAGCGGGACAGGCCGATCACCAGGAGCGCCGCCGCCACCGGGATGGCCACCGCCAGGCTGGCCGAGATCACCAGCGCCACCAGCCCGCCCAGCACCAGCAGAAGCACGAGGGCGGGGAGGCAGCCGCGGACCTGGACCTGGCGCATCGGCCCAGTATACCGCTCAGAGCTGCGGCGAGAGCAGGCGGGCCAGCGAGGAGAAGACCCGGGCCAGCACTCGCTGGGGGCGCCCCTCCTGCGCGCAGGGGCGGGACTGCGCGAGGTCGCCGACGAAGAGCTGCGCCAGGTCCTCGACCCGGGGCCCCCCGTGGATCGCCACCACCACCTCGAAGTTGAGCCGCAGGCTCCGGTTGTCGAGGTTGGCGGTCCCGACGATGGCGAGGTGCCGGTCGACCACGCAGGTCTTGGCGTGGACCATGGGCGGCCCGTAGCGGAAGATCTTCACGCCGGCCGCCAGCAGCCCGTCCCAGTAGGTCCGGCTGGCGGCGTCGACCAGCCGCGAGTCGGTCCGATGCGGGATCAGCAGCCGAACGTCGACGCCGCGGAGCGCGGCGCTCTCCAGCGCCGCCGCCATCGCCTCGCTCGGCAGCAGGTAGGGGGTGGTGAGCCAGATCCGCTCCCGGGCGCCGGCCAGCGCGGCGAAGTAGAGCGCCTCGATGGCGTGGCCGGCCTCCTCGAGCCGGGACTGGCGAGGCCCTCGCTCGTCCGGTCCGGAGGCGACCACCTGGACCAGGTGGGGCCCGCGCTCCGCCTCCGGGAAGTAGCGGGTCCGGAGCGCCTCGCCCTCGGCCCGCGGCTCGCCGGGCTGCGAGAAGATCCAGTCCTCCAGGAAGGCCAGCTGCAGGCCGTGGACGGCGTTGCCGGTGAGCCGCAGGTGGGTGTCGCGCCAGGCGGCGCTCCCCGAGGCCGAGCGGCTGTGGCTGTCGGTGACGTTGACACCCCCCGTGAAGCCGGTGAGCCCGTCGCAGACGGCGATCTTGCGGTGGGTGCGAAAGTTGAAGAAGCGGGCCGAGCTCCGGCCGCCGAAGGCCGGGTTGAAGCGGGCCACCTGTCCGCCGGCCTCGAGCAGCGGCGCCAGGAAGGACCGCTTGAGGGAGCTCCCGGCGGCGTCGACCAGCAGCCGGACCGTCACCCCGGCGCGGGCCCGCTCCACCAGCGCGTCGCGGACCCGGGTCCCGGTCGAGTCGGCCGAGAAGATGTAGTACTCGAGGTGGACGTGGTCGCGGGCCGCCCCGATCGCCGCGACGATGGCGTCGATGGCCCGGTCGCCGTCGTCGTAGATGGTCAGGTCGATGGCGGTCTCGGCCGGCACGTTGGTGAGCTGCCGCGCCAGCGTCATCAGCTGGCGGGTCTCGATCGGCGCGCCCTCCTCGATCGCCTCCCAGGGCTCCGGCTTACCGGCCAGCCCGCGCCGGGCCTTGGCGCGGCGCAGCAGCCGGCGCTTGAGCCGCCGGGGACCGAGGAAGAGGTAGATCGGGATGCCGATCACCGGGAGGATGGACAGGCCGAGGATCCAGGCCAGCGTGGTCACCGGGGGGCGCCGCTCCTGCAGGATCCAGCCGGCCATCAGGAGGATCCAGAGCCCCTCCAGCCCGGCCAGGACGCCGGGCGACGAGAGCTGCTCTCGAATCCAGGACCAGTTCATGGCCTCGCTCCGCTCACGTCCCGCGCCCCTCGATCACCAGCTCCAGCCGCACCGTGACCGACCAGACCGGCGCCCGGGCCGTGCCGGCCGGCCTCGGCCAGGAGAAACCCGGCTCCAGCCCGGCGAAGATCCATCCCCCCCAGACATCTTGCCGGACGCCGACCCAGGTGCGCCAGACGTCGAGCCCGGGCGACGGCGTGCCGAAGCCGCTGGCTCCGACCCCGGTGAAGAGCCCGGTGCGCGAGTGCGCCTTCCACTCCCCTCCCAGCGCCGTGGACCACTCGATGCCGCGGGTCTTCTCGGCGTAGAGGGCGTGCGCCCCCAGGCTGAGTCGGATGGAGGCGCCGAGGAAGCGCTCCAGCTCCAGGTCGAGGCTGGTGCCGGGACCCTTGCCACCCAGCTCGATGAAGAGCACGTCGGTGGCGCGCAGCAGGAACTTTCCCCGGAGCGGGAGGCGCAGGTGGGCGCGGAGGTTGGCGAAGGGGACCGGGGGCCAGGCCAGGATGATGCCGGTGCCGGAGTCGAAGACCAGCGGCCCCTGCCGGACCACGGAGAAGCGCACCTCGGCCCGGCCACGCCCCCGCGTCAGCTCCGCCGCCGCCGCGTCCGACTCCTGGGAGGAGTACCCGGGCAGCCCGTCGCCGACCGAGGCGCCGCTGCCGATGCGCGCCGATGGCACGCCCGACTGCGCCCGCTCACCGACGATCACCAGCCGGGCGTTGCCGAACCAGCGCTCCATGCGCGGCAGCACCACCGAGGTGCCGACCGCGAACCCCATGGCGAAGGGCCGGTCGCCGGCCGTGGTCACCGAGGTCTTGACGCGGAAGCGGGTCGAGGGGGCCTCGAGGTCGAGCTTGCGGTTCTTGTCGAAGAAGAGGTCGAAGGCGGTCACCAGGTCGCCGAGGCTCTCCTCCACCACCGCCTTGCGCTCCTCGAGCCACCCCTCCCCGGTCTCGAGATCGTCGGGCGGCGCCTGCTGAAGGGCTTCGCGCTCGGCGGCGGCGTCTTCGGCCGCCTCCTCTCGCGCCTCCTCGGTCGGCGGCGCGGGGTCTTGCGCCCCCGCCGGGACGGGGACCGCGAGGGCGGCAAGGAGGAGCAGGCCTGCCGCTGGAGACCCCATGATGGTGAAAGTCTAGCAAGCCGACCTCACGAATGGGCCAAGGTGAGGTCGATCCTGAACGATTCCTGATGATGGTGGCGGGAGGGGAAGTGCATTCCGCACCACATTTGGGTACATTCAAGGCTCATGGCATCCACTGTCCATTGCGCCCGCTGCGGTCTGGCTGTCCCGCGTCCAACCGACACGAACGGTCGCTGCCCGGCCTGCCAGGCGCCGCTCGACGCCAAAGTGTACGAAGAGCTCCAGTTCGACACGGAGCCGGGCGATCCCGCCCCGGCGCGCCCCCCCTCCCGCCCCGGGCTGCCGGCTGTCCAGCCGCCGGCGCCGCGCCGCAGCCAGAGCGAGACCGCGGTGGCCGCCGCTCGCATGGCGGCCGCGCCCAGCTTCAAGACGGCCAGCAAGCAGGGTGGCGCACCGATCATCCCGATCGCCATCGGCCTGGTCCTGATCGTCGGCATCGCCGCCTTCGCGCTGCTGCGCGGCCAGCCGATCGTGAAGGCGGTGGCCTCCCCGCCGCCGCTCGACCCGACGGTGGTGAAGGTGGGCCGCCCCCCCGAGTCGCCGGCGCCACCGGTCGCCGAGCCGGAGCCGGCACAGCCGGTCATCACCCGCGACCTCCCGCCCGAGCCGGCCGCCCCGGCCGCGACCGAGCGCAAGCGCCAGCCCGAGCGGGAGCGCGACCTCGCCGCCGCGCCGGCCACGGCCCCCCGCCAGGCCCGCCCGCCGCCGCCTCGGGAGGTGGCCAGGGTCGAGAGACCGGCGCCGGCCGCGGCCCGCCCCACCCCGACGCCACCGCCGCCGCCGCGGCCCGAGCCGGAGCCGCCGCCACCGCCGCCGCCACCGCAGTTCGTCGCCGCCAGGCAGGAGCTGCCGGTCGCCGCGGCGCCGCTGCAGCTCGGCCCGGCCTACGCGCGCGAGGGGCAGCGCAAGGCCCGGCTCACCGACCCGGGCTGCCTCGCCAGCTCGCTGCGGCTCCCCCGCGACGCCGACGTCGGCGGTGAGACGGCCACGGTCAAGTTCGCCGTGGACGAGACCGGCCAGGTCTCGCAGTACGCCTACCTGGCCGGCCCCAGCGATCAGCGCGTGTCCAACGCCATCTGGTCGGCCATCCAGCGCTGCGGATTCTCCCCCGGCGCCACCGCCCAGGGGAAGCCGGTGGCGCTCTGGGTCACCATGCCGATCAAGTTCGGCAAGTAGGGCGGACGCCGGCCAGGTCGGTGCCGACCATGCCGGCCCGCACCGAGCGCGGATCGAGCGACGTCAGCCGTCCGGCCTGCGCCGGCGTCAGCAGCGCCAGGTGCGGCAAGGCGTCGAGCCGCTCGGCCAGCAGCGGCGCCACCGCCTCGTCGAACTCCCAGCCGAGCCGGTCGAAGCGCCGCAGGTCGAGCGGCCGCGCCGAGTACTGGCGCAGCGTCCGGCGCCGCCGCAGGTTGTAGTAGGGCTCGAAGTAGCTCAAGGCCAGCTCGCGCAGGGTGCGGTGAATCGGCTCGCGGTAGCGCAGCCCCACGAAGTTGGACTTGGCCACCGCGCCCCAGGCCCCCTCGACCTGGTAGACGGCGATGACGTGGTCGTCGTCGTGGATGGCTCGCAGGTCGAGCAGCAGCGGGCGATGGCCGTGGAAGCGGAGCGCCGCCGCGGCCAGCAGCGCCCCGTCGAAGCAGTGGGCGCGCCGCTCGGCCAGGGCGCGGCGCGGCGAGGCCGGTGCGTCCTCGGTGCGGTAGGCGAACAGGTCGAGCAGGTCCTGGACGCGACGAGGGGTCGAGAGGCGGCGCAGGCTGGCCCGCTCGGCGCGGCTCCATGCGGGCGGGGCGGGGCTGGGGGCGGGCATGGACGGGGCGAGAACCTACCCGAGCCTCCGCGGGTGTGCCAATATCCGCGCCCGTCGCGGCGCCCTCCTGGCGCCCTGGAGGCAACCGCACCATGAACAAGAACCTGCTGCTCGGGGCCGTCGGTGGCCTGCTCGTCGGCATCCTCGTCGGTTACACCATCGGCCTCTCCAAGGGGCTCAGCGAGGCCCAGAAGCTGCTCGGGTCGGCCCCCTTGCCGGCCTTCGAGGGCACCCCGGGGATGCCTCCCGGCCTGGCCCAGCAGCTGCCGCAGCAGCCGCCGCAGGGCATGCCCGGCACCGCGCCCTCGCCCGAGGTCTTCCAGCGCATCGAGATGAACCTGAAGCTGGTCGCCAAGGACCCCAGGCTGGCCGGCGTCTGGATCCAGCTCGGCAACGACTACTTCGACACCCGCCAGCACCAGAAGTCGATCGACGCCTACGGCAAGGCCCTCGCCATCAACCCCAACAACCCCGACGTGCTGACCGACCAGGGGGTCATGTACCGGGACACCGGCCGCTTCGACGAGGCGATCGCCAACTTCGAGAAGGCGGGCAAGCTCGATCCCACCCACGTGCAGAGCGCCTACAACCTCGGCGTGGTCTTCGGCAACGACAAGCGCGACACCGCCAAGGCCAGCAAGGCCTTCAACCGGGTCATCGCCATCGCCCCCAACAGCCCGCAAGCGGCCGAAGCCCGGCGCGCGCTGGCCGACCTCGCCAGGCAGCAGGGCAAGTGATCCCGTCGGGGAGCCCGGCACCGGCCGCCCCCGCGGCAGGCGCCGGCCTCCACCTCTACGGCGCCAACGGCTACACCGGTGGGCTGATCGCCCGTGAGGCCGTGGCCCGGGGGCTGCGCCCGGTGCTGGCCGGGCGGAGCGGCCCGGCGGTGGCCCGGCTGGCGGCCGAGCTCGGGCTCCCCCACCGGGTCTTCGCGCTCGACGACGCCGCCGCCGTCGACGCCGGCCTCGCCGGCATGGCCGCCGTGCTCCACGCCGCCGGCCCCTTCTCGCGCACCTCCCGCCCCATGGCCGACGGCTGCCTGCGCGGCCGCCTGCACTACCTCGACGTCACCGGCGAGGGGGCGGTCTTCGCGGCCCTGGGCAAGCGCGACGCCGAGGCCCGCGCCGCCGGCGTCACCCTGCTGCCCGGGGTCGGCTTCGACGTGGTCCCCTCCGACGCGCTGGCCGCCCACCTGGCCAGGCGCCTCCCCGGCGCCGCCCGGCTCACCCTCGCCTTCCAGGCCATCGGCCGGCCCTCGCGCGGCACCACGCTGACGGCGCTGGAGGGGATCCACCTCGGCGGGATGGTGCGGCGCGGCGGCAAGCTCACCCGGGTGCCGGCGGCCTGGCGGACCCGCGACTTCGACTTCGGCCGCGGCCCGGTCACCTGCATGACCATCCCCTGGGGCGACGTCTGGACCGCCTGGCACTCCACCGGGATCCCCGACATCGAGGTCTACATGGCTGCGCCGGCCGGCCTGCGCGCCTTCGCCGTGGCCTCGCGCCACCTCGGGCCGCTCCTCGGTTCACGCGCGGTACAGGGGGCGCTGGCGGCGCTGGTCCGCGCCCGGGTCACCGGCCCCGACGCCGCGGCCCGGGCCCGCGGCCGCTCGCTGCTCCACGGCGAGGTGGAGCACGCCGACGGCCGGCGGGCGACGGCGCGGCTGGTGGCCCCCGAGGGCTACGCCTTCACGGCGCTGGCGGCGGTCGAGTGCGCGGTGCGCGTGTTGGCCGGCCAGGCCCGCCCCGGCTTCCTCACCCCCTCGCTCGCCTTCGGCCCCGACCTGCCGCTCGCCCTCCCCGGCGTGGAGCGGCTCGACCTGTAGCCCGCTACCTGTTAAACCCCGCCTCCGCACGCCCGGCACCACCGCCGCGGCCCGCGCATCGCCTGGAGCCGCCGTGTCGACCTTCGCAGAGCTGGGACTCTCAGAGAAATCGCTGCAGGCGCTCACCCGCGCCGGCTTCGAGCACCCCACCCCCATCCAGGCCCGGGCCATCCCGCCGGCGCTGGAGGGCAAGGACGTCATCGGCACCGCGGCCACCGGCACCGGCAAGACCGCCGCCTTCCTGCTCCCCATCATCGAGCGGCTGGCCGGCAAGCCCGGGACCCGGGCGCTGGTGCTGGCCCCGACCCGCGAGCTGGCCCTGCAGATCGGCGAGGAGCTGGAGCGCTTCGGCAAGGGGCGCCACGTGCGCGGCGCGGTGGTGATCGGCGGCGTCGGCATGGGCAACCAGGAGCGAGCCTTCCGCGAGCGGGTCGAGGTGATCATCGCCACCCCGGGGCGGCTCGTCGACCACCTGCAGCAGGGGACGGCCAAGCTCGACCTCGTCGAGGTGCTGGTGCTCGACGAGGCCGACCGGATGCTCGACATGGGCTTCAAGCCCCAGCTCACCAAGATCCTGCAGCGGCTCCCCAAGGCCCGCCAGACGCTGCTCTTCTCCGCCACCACCGCCGGCGAGGTGGGCGAGTTCGCCAGCTCGCACCTCAAGGCCCCGGTGCGGGTCGAGGTGGCGCGCAGCGGCACCACCGCCGAGCGCGCCGACCAGCGGGTCTTCCTCTGCGCCCAGGAGGAGAAGTCGCCGCTGCTGCTCACCCTGCTGGCCGAGGACGATCTCTCCACGCTGGTCTTCACCCGCACCAAGCGGCGCGCCGACCGGGTCGCCAAGAGCGTGGAGCGGGCCGGCCACAAGGTGGCGCGCATCCACGCCGACCGCTCCCAGGGCCAGCGCAAGATGGCGCTCGACGGCTTCAAGGACGGGCGCTACCGGGTGCTGATCGCCACCGACATCGCGGCGCGCGGCATCGACGTCGCCGACATCGGCCACGTCGTCAACTTCGACCTGCCCCACGTCCCCGAGGACTACGTCCACCGCGTCGGCCGCACCGCCCGCGCCCAGGCCAGCGGCAGGGCCTCGGCCTTCTGCGCCCCCGACGAGATCGACCTGCTGCGCGCCATCGAGCGGCTCACCCGCGTGCTGCTGCCGCGGGCCGAGGTGCCCCGCGAGGCCGAGGTCTTCAAGTCGGAGCACGCCCGCGCCGAGGAGGGGCGCAAGCACCAGGGCCTGCCGCCCCACAAGCGCGAGGGCGGGGGCGGCGCCGGGTCGGGCCGGGCCGGCCGGCCCGGGGGCAAGGGCGGCGGCGCCCGCGCCGGGTGGAAGGGCCGACGGCGGCCGGCGTGACCCAGGACGACCGACTGGGTAGCTGGCGCGACTTCGTCCGCAGGCAGACGAAGCCGGCGCCGGTCCCCTTGGTCCCCGAGCTCACCCTCTACCAGGCTACCTTCCTCACCCCGCTCTGGCACGCCACCTCGGCGCAGCTGGAGCGCTACGACGCCTCGCCGTTCTGGGCCTTCCCCTGGGCCGGCGGCCAGGCGCTGGCGCGCCACCTGCTCGACCGGCCGCAGCTGGTCCGCGGCCGGCGCGTGCTCGACTTCGCCACCGGCTCCGGCCTGGTCGGCATCGCCGCGCTGCGCGCCGGGGCCAGCAGCGTCGACTCGACCGACCTCGCCCCCTTCTGCGAGGTGGTGGTCCCCATGAACGCCGAGCTCAACGGCCTGACGCTGGTGCCGCGCATGCTCGACCTGCTGGGGGAGCCGCTGGAGGGGGTCGACGTGGTGCTGGCCGGCGACGTCTTCTACGAGAAGCCGCTGGCGGAGCGCTCGCTGGCCTGGTTCCGCGCCCTGGCGGCGCGGGGCGTGACCGTGCTGGTGGGCGACCCGGGGCGGCTCTACTCGCCGCGCCAGGGGGTGATCGACCTGGCCACCTTCGACGTGCCGGTCTCGCTGGAGATCGAGGAGCGCAGCCCCATGCGCACCTGGGTGCTCCAGGTCCTGCCCTGAGTTGACACGCAACCGCGAACGGACGATAACGCGGCGCGAATGGCCATTCGCGCCGCCACCTCCCCGGCCCAGGCCCGCCAGCGCCAGGCCCATGAGCGGGTCCGCCGCGAGATCCTGCTGGCGGCCGCCGGCGTCTTCGCGCGCCACGGCTACGCCTCGGCGACGCTGGCCGGGCTGGCCGAGGCGGCCGGCTACGCCCCCCCCTCGCTCTACCGCTACTTCAGGAGCAAGGAGGAGATCTTCTCCAGCCTGACCGAGCTCCTCAAGGGGGAGCTGGCGGCCACCTTCGAGGCCCCGGTCGACCGGACCCTGCCGCTCCAGGCCCGGCTCGAGGCGCTGCTCCAGGCCCAGGTCACGCTGGTGCGCGAGCGGCGCGAGGTCTTCGCCGTGCTCCTCTCCGACCCGCCCGCCGGCGAGGCCGGCCCGGCCCGGATGGCCGAGATGCGCGCCGGGCTGGCCAGCTACGAGGCCCAGGTGGCCGGCTGGCTGCGGCGCCACGCCGCCCGGCGCGAGCTGCGCTGCTCGGTCGAGCTGGCGGCCCGCGCCCTGGCCGGCCTCTCCCACGCCTTCTACCAGTGCCAGGTCCACGGGGGCGCCGGCTCGACGCCGCCGGCCGACCAGGCCCGCCGCGTCGTCGACCTCGCCCTCCACGGCATCAGCGCCGTGCCCAACGCTTCCTAGCCGAGTAGCCCAGGAGCAGCCGCCATGCACGCCCACCAGCTCGTCACCGTCCTCCTCGCCGCCGTCACCCTCGCCGCTTGCGGCCACAAGGCCGAGAAGGCCAGCCTCCCCGAGACCGGCACCGCCGCCCGCGCCGTCAAGGTGGGGCGGCCGGCCGCCCGGCTCGAGACCGGCCTGGCGCGCGCCTCGGGGCCCATCCGCGCCCGCGAGGAGGCGGTGCTGGCCGCCAAGGGGTCGGGGCAGATCAAGCGGGTCATGGTGCAGGTCGGCGACCGGATCCGGGCCGGCCAGCCGCTCGCCGAGATGGACAACGCCATGCAGGCCATCGCCGTCGAGAACGCCAGGGCGATGGTCAAGGTGGCCGAGGCCAACCTGGCGTCGGCCGAGCGTGAGCTGAAGCGGGGCCAGGAGCTGAGCCAGCAGCAGGTCATGGCCGACGCCACCTTCGATCGCGTCAAGACCGGCGCCGAGCTGGCCGCCGCGCAGGCCGAGCAGGCCCGCGCCGGCCTGAGGATGGCCGAGCAGCAGCTGGCCGACTCGTTCATCACCGCCCCCTTCTCCGGGGTGGTGACCGGCAAGTACAAGAACGCCGGCGACTCGGTCACCGCCATGCCGCTCACCCCCATCGTCTCGGTGGCCGACGTCGACCACCTCGAGGCCCGGCTCTCGGTCCCCGAGGGGGTCGAGCCCTACGTCAAGGTCGGGCAGAAGGTGACCGGCGTCACCACCCCGGGGGGCCAGCAGGTCGAGGGCCGGGTGCGGGTCAAGAACGCCGTGCTCGATCCGGCCAGCCGCACCGTCGAGGTGCTGGTCGACGTCGTCAAGGTCGAGGGGGCCGCGCTGCGCCCCGGCACCCTGCTCAACGTCGACTTCGGCGGCTTCGGCGACAAGGACGGCCTCTACGTGCCGGCCGGCGCGGTCCGCACCGAGGGGTCGACCTCCTTCGTCTTCGTCATCGTCGGCGGCAAGGCCGAGAAGCGGACCATCGAGGCGGTCCAGGTCAACCCGGGCACGGTGGCGGTGGAGGGCGGCCTCGACGCCGCCACCGCCGTGATCCTCGACCCGGGCACGCTGGCTGCGGGCGACGCCGTCGTCCCGCTGGCCGACTGACGCGGCGCGCTCGCCAGGAGACCGCATGAGCCCCATCCGCACCTTCATCACCCGCCCGGTCTTCACCGGGATGCTCACCCTGACCTTCGTCGTCTTCGGCCTGGTCGCCTACCCGAAGATCGGCGTCGACCAGATGCCCGAGGTCGAGTTCCCCATCGTCACCGTCCTCACCGTCCTCCCGGGCGCCGATCCCGAGTCGATCGAGCGCAACGTCACCAAGCCGCTGGAGGAGGCGCTCAACACCCTCTCCGGCCTCGACACCCTGCGCTCGGTCAACGTCGACAACGTCTCGCAGATCGTCATCCGCTTCGACCTCGACCGGAAGGTCGACGTGGCCGCCCAGGACGTCCGCGACAAGGTGCAGGCCACGCTCTCCAGGCTGCCGCGAGAGATCCAGACGCCGGTGGTGCAGAAGTTCGACATCGGCGCCGCCCCGGTCGCCACCCTGGCCTTCTCGGCGCAGGTCCCCATCGAGCGGCTCACCAAGCTGGCCGAGGACGTGGTCAAGCCGGCCCTGCAGCAGATCCCCGGCGTCGGCTCGGTGCAGCTGGTGGGCGGGCGCAAGCGCGAGCTGACCATCGTGGTCTCGCCGCAGGCCCTCAAGTCCTACGGGCTCACCCCGGTCGACGTGGTCGGCGCGGTGCGCGGCCAGTCGATCGACGTCCCCAGCGGCCGCACCCTGGAGCCGGGCGTGGAGCGCTCGGTCAAGCTCTCGGCCGAGGCCCGGAGCGTCGAGGAGCTCCGCGCCATCATCCTCACCAGCCCCAACGGCACCCCGGTCCGGCTCGGCGACGTGGCCCAGGTGGTCGACGGGCCGGCCGAGGCGCGCAGCGCCGCCACCCTCAACGGGCGCAGCGCCATCGGCCTGGTGGTCATGAAGCAGTCGGGCTCCAACACCGTGCAGGTGGCCGAGAAGGTGAAGCTGGCCCTCGCCAGCACCGAGAAGCTGCTGCCGGCCGGCTCCAAGGTGGAGCTGGTGGTCGACGGCGCCAAGTTCATCCGCTCCTCGATCGGGGCGGTCCAGGAGGACATGGTCCTCGGCGGCGTGCTGGCCGTGCTGGTGGTCCTGCTCTTCCTGCGCAACTGGCGCTCCACCATCGTCTCGGCGGTGGCCCTGCCGACCTCGATCATCGGCACCTTCGCGGTGATGCAGGCCCTCCACTTCACCTTCAACATCGTCACCATGCTGGCCCTGACGCTCTCCATCGGCCTGCTCATCGACGACGCCATCGTGGTCATCGAGAACATCGTCCGCCACCTGGGGCAGGGCAAGTCGCCCAAGCAGGCGGCCGAGGAGGGCACCGGCGAGATCGCCCTGGCGGTGCTGGCGGTGACCCTGGCGGTGGTGGCGGTCTTCGTCCCGGTCGCCTTCATGGAAGGCATCATGGGGCGGTTCTTCTACCAGTTCGGCGTCACCGTGGCGGTGGCGGTGCTGATCTCCTACGCCGTGTCCATGACCCTCACCCCCATGCTCTCGGCCCGCATCCTCAAGGAGCACAGCCACCCGGGCCGGGTCTCCCGCGCCATCGAGGGGGTGCTCACCACGGTCGAGGTCCGCTACCGCGCCGCCCTGGCCTGGCTGCTCTCGCACCGGCGCACCACCATGGCCGGCGCCTCGCTGGTGCTGGTGGCCACCGTGGCCATGGCCGGCCTGCTCAAGTTCACCTTCATCCCGCAGCAGGACATGAGCATGCTGAAGGTGACGCTGGAGCTCCCCGCCGGCACGCCGCTCTCCGAGACCGAGCGCAGCCTCGATGACCTCGGCCACCAGCTCCTCGCCATCCCGGGGGTCACCGGGGCCTTCGCGGTGGCCGGCGGCGGCGCGCAGGAGGAGGTCAACAAGGGTGAGATCACCGTCAACTTCGTGCCGCTGGCGCAGCGGACCTACGGGCAGCAGCAGTTCAAGCAGCACCTGCGCCAGTCGCTCCGCGTCAGCCCCTCGGCCACGCTCGCCGTGCAGGACTTCCAGGCCGTCGCCGGCGGCGGCAGCCGGCCCCAGCCGGTCCAGTTCAACCTGCGCAGCACCAGCTGGGAGGACCTGCTGGCCGCGGTCGAGAAGACCCGGGCCCACATGCTGAAGCAGCCCGGCTTCGTCGACATCGACATCACCTACCGCTCCGGCAAGCCGCAGCTCGAGATCGACCTCGACCGCGAGCGGGCCGCCTCGGTCGGCGTCCCGGCCGCCGCGCTCGGCCAGGCCATGCGCGCCCTGATGGGCGGCGACAAGGTCACCGACTTCCACCAGGGGGGCGACACCTACGACATCAAGGTCAAGCTCCCCGACGGCGTCCTCTCCGACCCGGCGGCGCTCGGCGCCGTGTCGGTCCGCACCGCCACCGGCCAGCTGGTCGAGCTGCGCTCGATCGCCGAGATCCGGGCCTCCTCCGGCCCGTCACAGATCGAGCACCAGGCCCAGCTGCGCCAGGTGACCATCCTGGCCGACCTGCGCGGCTACGCGCTCGGCGACGCCATGACCTACCTGAACGCCTTCGCCGCG
The DNA here is from genome assembly GCA_031388695.1 of Anaeromyxobacter sp. GTDB lineage: Bacteria > Myxococcota > Myxococcia > Myxococcales > Anaeromyxobacteraceae > JADKCZ01. The sequence continues at coordinate 42,193 of JANMRY010000150.1, forward strand.
GCCGAGCTGCCCAGGACCGTCGTCACCGACTTCGAGGGGCAGGCCCGCGAGCTGGGGAGCGCCGGCAAGGCCTTCCTGCTGGCGCTGGTGCTCGGCATCCTGCTCGTCTACATCATCCTCGCCGCCCAGTTCGAGAGCCTGGTCCACCCCTTCACCATCATGATGTCGCTCCCCTTCGCGTTCATCGGCGGCATCGCCGGGCTGCTCATCGCCCAGCAGTACCTGTCGATGATGGCGATGATCGGCTTCATCATGCTGATGGGGCTGGTGACCAAGAACGGCATCCTGCTGGTCGAGTTCACCAACCAGCTGCGCCACGCCGGGAAGGGCACGGTCGAGGCGCTGCTGGAGGCCGGCCAGGTCCGGCTCCGCCCCATCCTCATGACCACCATCGCCATGATCGCCGGCATGGTGCCGGTGGCGCTGGCGAGCGGTGACGGCGCGGAGACCCGCGTGCCCATGGCGGTGGCGATCATCGGCGGCCTCATCACCTCGACGGTGCTGACGCTCGGGATCGTGCCGGTGGTCTACTCGCTGCTCGACGACCTGCGGAGCCGCCTCTGGAAGCCGGCCCAGATCGACGGGGAGCATCCGGCGGCCCCTTCCGCGCCGGCCCGGTAGCGCGGGGCGCGGCTCGAGGTCCGGCTCAGGGCGCGGGCGGCGGCTCTCGCCGCGGCTTGTGATCGTGCGCCTTGGGCAGGAAGGTGGCGTCGGCGGTCGGGTGGCACTTCTCGCAGAAGGCGGCAGTCTGGAAGATCAGGCCGGCCGCCTTGGCGCGGGCAGGGTCCTTCATCACCGCGGCCTTGGCGTAGTCCGAGCCATTGCCGTGGCACCCCTCGCAGTCGAGGGCCTTTCGGGCGTGGCCCGACTTGACCCAGGAGTCGTACTGGAGCCGGTGGCAGGCCCTGCACTTGCCGGCCCCGACCTTCTCCCGGACCGGGTCAGCGGCCGGCTTCTTCACGACCGGCGTCGCTGCGGCCGGCGTCTTCACGACCGGCGTCTTCACGGCCGGCGTCGCTGCGGTCGGCGTCGCTGCGGCCGGCGCCGTTGGCGCGACGACAGGAGGCGGCGGTGCCTGGGGGGCCGGCCTCTCCTGGACGGGCGCACCGGGGGGGGCGCCCGCGCGCGGGGGCTCCTGGCTGCAGCCGTCCAGCGCGAGGATCGCTGCGGCGACGAGGATGCTGGAGGGGATCGAGGTGCGCATCGGCGTCTGCTCCAGTCGGTGGCGCGCCGAGATCGACGCTGGGAACGACCTTACCCGGTCGCCGCCCGGCACCAAAGCCGCGCTGGTCACAACCGGGTCGATTTCCGGGTCACGACGCGGCGCGTCCGTCGATTCCGCGCGCTCGTGACACGGGCATGACACCCCATTCGTAGGGTCGCGGGACCATGAGCGCCTCTCCGCACGCCGTGTCCGACCACCTCGCCGTCACGCCGGCCTCACCCATCTCCTCGGTCACCCCCATCGGCCCTGCCGTCCCGGCCCTCGGCCGCCTCGACCGCGCCGCCATCGCCGGACTGGTCGCCACGGGGCGCCGCCTGCTGGTCCAGGGCGGCATGGGCATCCACGCCTCCGACGGGCTGGCCGGCAAGGTCGCCGCTCACCGCGGGGCGCGCCTGGTCGGCGCCGGCACCATCTCGGCGGTGGTCAAGAGCGATGACCACCTGCGCCGCGAGATCCGCCGCGCCCGCGCCGAGGCCGGCGGCGGCTACGTCGGGGTCAACCTGATGGCGGCCATCAACAAGCGCGAGTTCGAGTCCTCGGCGCGCATCGCCATCGAGGAGCGCGTCTCCTTCATCGTCCAGGGGGCCGGCATCTCGCGCGAGATCATCAAGTGGTGCCGCGCCGGCGGCATCCCCTTCGCCGGCATCGTCTCCTCGGGCCGGCTCGCCGCCATGTACGAGAAGTGGGGCGCCGACTTCGTGGTGGCCGAGGGGGCCGAGGCCGGCGGGCACATCGGCGACATCGGACACCCCCTCCCCGGCCTCGTCGACGAGGTGGTGGCCGCCACCTCGCTGCCGGTGATCGCGGCCGGCGGGGTCGACGCCTCGGACGTCGCCCGCTACTTCGCCGCCGGCGCCGCCGGCGTGCAGATGGCCTCGCGCTTCCTGGCCAGCGCCGACGGCGACGTCCACCCCAACTTCAAGCAGATGCACCTCGGCAAGACCGACGCGGAGATCACGCTCATCACCAGCTGCGTCAAGGGGATGAAGGCCCGCGCCGTCCGCAACCCCTTCACCGAGGCGCTGGCCCGGGGCGAGCGGTTCCCGCCGCGCAGCAAGGCCTGGTACTTCGGCCCCGAGGGCTTCCACGGCCGCAAGAAGGCCTGCGTCGAGTGCCTGGCCGAGGAGCTCTGCCTCTGCCGCGCCTCGCAGTTCCGCGAGAGCTTCTGCATCACCGACGCGCTGCTGGCCGCCGCCGTCCGCGGTGACATGGAGAAGGGGCTCTTCTACACCGGCTCCTCCATCACCCGGATCCCGGAGCAGACCGTGGCCGAGCTGCCGACCGTCCAGGCGCTCCTCGAGGAGTTGGAGGGGCGGCTGGTGGTGGCCGAGCCGGCCCGGGTCGCGGCAGCCGGCTAGCCGGTCGGCCCGGACCGGGTCGAGCTGCCCGGCGCCCGTGCACCCGCCGCACCGCCGCCCGTCCCCCGGCTGCGGGACGGCGGTCGCGCCACCGTTTTTTCCGCGTGCCTCTCCGCACCCAGCGCGGTATGACGCCCCCTTCCTCGCGCCTGGGCCTCTTCCCCGCCCGGTCGCGATCGCACCAACTGCGCACGGAGACGTCATGAAGGTGGGCAAGGGCAGCGTGGTCTCGCTGGAGTACAAGCTTCACCTCGGCGACGGCGTGGTGGTCGACTCCTCCGAGGCGGGCGACCCGCTGGTCTACATGCACGGCCAGGGGCAGATCGTCCCGGGCCTGGAGCGCGCCCTCGAGGGGCTCGAGGCCGGCGTCCGCACCCAGGCGACCGTGACCCCCGTCGACGGCTACGGCGAGGCCGACCCGACCGCCCTGCAGCAGGTGCCCCGCTCGGCCTTCCCCGAGGGCTTCGAGCCGAAGGTCGGGCTGGAGCTGGTGGCCCAGGGGCCGGAGGGCGAGCCGCTCCCGTTCACCATCCGCGCCGTCATCGGCGACACCATCACCGTCGACTTCAACCACCCGCTGGCCGGCCGCACCCTCCACTTCGACGTGACCGTCACCGCCATCCGGGCCGCCACGGCCGAAGAGCTGGAGCACGGCCACGCCCATGGCCCCGAGGGCCACGGGGGCCACGAGGGCCACGGACACGACCACGGACACGCCCACTAGGTCCAGCAGCAGCCCCGGCCCCCGCCCCGTGGCGCCGCGCCTGGAGCCGGGCTCCAGCGTGCGCCTCCGCGTCCTGGTCGCCGGGCTGCTCGCCTTGGCGGCGGGGGTTGCCTCGCCTTCCCGGGCCGAGGCGGTCCCCGTCGACGGCTACGTCGGCCTGCTCATGGCCGGCGGCCGGCCGGCCGGCATGGCCGGCGCCTACGTCGGCCTCGGCGAGGGGATCGCCGGGGAGCCGTTCAACCCCGCGGCGGTGGCCCAGCGCTACCACCGGCTGGAGCGGCGCTGGGACTGGGACGGCACCATCACCTGGTACGTGCCCTCGGCCCGTGACCTGACCGGCGTCGATCTCGACAACGACGGCTGGAACGACGGCGGCCTGGACGGCTTCGCCAACCTCACCGGCGGCCTCTCCGGCCAGGTGGGCCGCTTCGGCGCCGGCCTGGTGCTCCAGGCGCTGCACTTCGACCAGGGGCGCGTCGACCGGTCGACGCAGCGGGTCGGGCTCTCCACGGCGACCCTCTCGCTCGGCTGGTCGGGGTGGCGAGACGCGCTGGTGATCGGCGGCGGGCTGGCCGTCCGGGTCGGGACCTACGAGGTGGTGCCTCCGGGAGGATCCGGCGCGCAGCAGCTGGCCAGCTACGAGGCGGTGACCTGGAGGATGGGCGCGCTCCTGCGCCCCCGCGGCGAGCGGTGGCGGCTCGGCGTCGCGCTCCAGACCGGGAAGACCACCGGCGTGAGCAAGGTGACCGGCGCCGTCCCCGCCGGCGCCCCGACCGCCTTCGACTTCCCCTGGCAGCTCTCGGTCGGCCTCTCCGCGTGGGTCGGCCCCAACGCCGCCCGCTTCAACGAGCCGGCGCCGGTCTCGCTGGCCGAGCACCCTGAGTGGGGGCCGGGCCCTGGGTGGGAGCCGTCGGCGCGCGCGCCGCTGGTGCTTTCGCTGCAGCTCGACGTCATCGGCCCCTCGCCCGGTGCCATCTCGCTCACCAGCGCCCTCACCGGAGGAGCGGTGCCCTCGGGCCGCCGGGCCAGCCTGGTCCCCCGCGCCGGCGCCGAGTGGGACGCGGTGCCCGACCGCTTCCGCGTCCGGGGCGGGAGCTACCTGGAGGGCTCGCGCACCGGCGCGCCGCCCCGGCTCCACGCCACCCTCGGCCTCGAGCTCCGGGTGCCGTTCTGGCCCTGGGACCTGCAGCTCTCCGGCGGCGTCGACCTGGCCGATCGGTTCCAGGACTTCTCGATCTCGATCGGCTTCTGGAACGACCTGACCCCGGCCCCACCCCCGGTGGCGATCCCCCCGCCGGTGGGCTGAGCGGCCTCCTCAGGGGCGCGGCGCCCAGCGGGCCGTGATCGCCTGCCAGAGCCGGGCGATGAGCAGCTCGGCCTCCCCGGCGTCCTCCTCCGGGATCCCGGGCACCGGCGAGACGCCGTGGATCCGCCCCAGCGCCTGGATGGCGTACTTGAGGATGACGTCCTCGGCGATCTGGGCGCTGGCCAGCTGCTCGCCGACCTCCCGCTCCGGCTCTCCCGGCACCAGCACGCAGGCGGTGCTCCAGTCCTCGTCGCCGCTGACGCGGCGGACCGCCAGGTAGCGGCCGCCCGGCGCGCCGGTCGGGTCGAGGAGGAGGCGGCGCTCGCCGCCGGCGTCGATCCAGGTGAGTGGCTGGGACATGGGAGCGGTTCTAACCCGGTTCGGTCGGGGCCGCGCGTTGCCGTACCTGCCGCACCTGCCGCTCCCTACCTCGGCAGCCGCTTGCCCACCGCGCGCAGCGCCGTCTCCCAGAGCCGGGCCTCGCGCGGCGAGGGGCGGCCGCGGCGCAGCACGTCGGCGAGATCGTGCACCGCGTGGCGCTCCGGTCCGGCCAGGAAGCCCCCGCCCCGCAGCAGGTCGCGCAGCGCCGCCTCCACCGCCAGCAGCGCGGCGTCGGTCGCCAGCGCCCCGGTGCGGCGCCGCGCCGGCGGCCCCTCGCCCGCGTCCGGCCCGGCCCCGGCGGCCGACAGCCGCACCGCCCGCGCCATCTCCCATGCGTAGAGCAGCACCGCCTGGGCCAGGTTGAGCGAGGGCTGGGCGGCGCCGGCCGGGATGGCGGAGAGATCGTGGCAGCGATCGATCTCGGCGGCGGTCAGGCCGCTGCGCTCCTCGCCGAAGACGATGGCGGTCCGGCCCGGGGCGCGCGCCAGGGCCTCGCGCCCGACCTCCTCAGGGAGCAGGCGCGGCTTGCCGCGCACCTTGCGGGCGCTGGTGCCGACCACCCAGGTGCAGTCGGCGACCGCATCGTCGAGCGTGGCGCAGAGCCGGGGCCGGTCGAGCAGCTCTTCGGCGTGGACCGCCACGCGGCGCGCCGTGGCGAAGTCGTGCGTGCCGAGCTCGACGATGGCCCAGTCGGTCAGCTCGAAGTTGCGCATGGCCCGGGCCACCGCCCCGAGGTTCTCCGGGTTGCGGGGGCGAACCAGCACGATGCGGAAATGGTCCATTCCTCGCGAGGATACCGCACGGGTCACCGCGAAAGATGACGTTGACCCGGCGATCTTGTCCTGCGTCAAGGCGACACCGCGCACCAAACATCTATGTTCCCGCCGCTTTCCGACGTCCCCCCCCCAGCAGGGAGACCCCTCCCGCGGAGTCAGCATGTCGCTCGCCACTCGCCTCCTCATCGCCATCGCCCTGGTCGCCCCGGCCACCGCCTTCGCCGCCGGCGCGCACGACAGCGTCGGCTGCGCCGGCTGCCACTCGATCCACACCGCCAAGGGCGACGTGATCTTCGCCGTGGCCCCCAACAAGACCGGGATCAACCCGAAGACCAAGCAGCCCTTCTCCGGCACCACCGCGCTCTGCCTCGGCTGCCACGAGGACTCGGGCAAGGGCGGCCAGGGCTACGCCCCCATCCACGCCAACATGAGCCACCCGTACGGCCTCACCACGGTCGACGCCAGGATCGCCAAGGTCCCGGCCGAGCTGCTGCGCGAGGGCGGCAAGTTCGAGTGCCTCGGCTGCCACGACCCGCACCCGTCCAACCCGAACTACAAGTACCTGCGGGTCGACACCGGCGCCAAGGGGCAGAGCATGGACGCCTTCTGCGCCGTCTGCCACCCCATCAAGGCCGACGCCGCGCTGGTCGCCAACAAGGCGGCGCTCTTCACCTCGATGGACGAGACCGGCAACCGGACCCTGAAGGCCGCTCCGGCCGCCGCCGCCAAGCCGGCCGCCCCGGCCGCCGCCCCGGCCAAGAAGAAGTAGGCCGCCTCCAGCCGCTGCTCAGTTCAGGTACTCGCGCCTGCCGCCGCGCATCGGCCGCGCCGCCGGCGGCGCCACGCCGAGCAGGTCGAGCCCCTGGCGCGTCAGCAGGTAGCGGACCTTGCCGCTGCCGCGCGCCGTGTCGAGCTCGGCCTCGAAGGCCGGGCCGGCAATGGCGCCGAGCGAGAAGCTCTTCTTCAGGTTGACGACCCGCCCCGAGACCACGTCGCCGGCCACCGGCCCGACCCCGGCGTCGCGCAGGTAGAGGTCGACGGCCGCCAGGTGGAGCGTCCCGGCCAGCGCCGCGTCGAGCGGGAAGGTGCTGAAGAGCACCGAGATGAGCGTCGATCCCGGTGGCGGACCCTGGCGTGCCATGCAGGGATCATAGCGCGCCCCGCTGGCCGATGGCGCCCCGCCGCGCCCTCGACGGCCGATTGACTCCGGCCCGGTGGCCGGGCCACCCTCCCGACCCGTGAACCTCCTCCTCCTCGAGCCGTCGGAGCTCGACGCCGGCGGCACGGCGCGGCTGGCCGGCCGGCGCGCCCGCCACGTGCGCGAGGTGCTGCGCTGCCAGGCGGGCGAGACCGTGGCGGTCGGCCTCATCGGCGGAAAGGCCGGCACCGCCGAGGTGCTCTGCTGCGACGAGGAGGGGCTCACCCTGCGCGCCACCCTCGATCGGGCGCCCCCGCATGCCTCCCCGGTGACGCTGCTGCTGGCCCTGCCGCGCCCCAAGATCCTGCGCAAGGTGCTGCAGGGAACGGCCGCCATGGGGGTGAAGCGGCTGGTGCTGCTCGGCAGCTGGAAGGTCGAGAAGGCCTACTGGGGCTCGCCGCTGCTCGAGCCGGCGGCGCTGCGCGCGGAGCTGCTGCTCGGCCTCGAGCAGGGGCGCGACACCGTGCTGCCCGAGGTGCTGCTGCGCCGCTTCTTCAAGCCCTTCGTCGAGGACGAGCTCGACGCCCTCTTCGGCCCGTCCCGGCTGCTGCTCGATCTCGCCGCCGCCGCGCCGCTGGCGACACGTCCACCGCCCACCGGGGGCGCCGTCACCCTGGCCATCGGCCCGGAGGGCGGCTGGACCGGCTACGAGGCGGGCCAGCTCGAGCAGCGTGGCTTCCTCCCGACCAGCCTCGGGCCCCGGCCGCTGCGGGTCGACCAGGCCGTCCCCTTCGCGGTCGGCCAGGCCGAGCTCTGGCTGGCGGGGGCGCGGTGAGGGCCAGCCTCGGCCCGGGCCGCGCCGACGTCGCCACCCTCTTCGCCACCCGGGCGCTGCGGCTCTTCGCCTACGGCGCCCTCTCGGTGGTGCTGGTGCTCCACCTGGCCGCGATCGGCCTGACCCCGGCGCGGGTCGGGCTGCTGCTGACGCTCACCCTGCTCGGCGACACCGCCGTCTCCCTGCTGGTGACCACCCGGGCCGACCGGCTGGGGCGCCGCCGCATGCTGGCGCTCGGGTCGGCGCTGATGGCCGGCGCCGGGCTGCTCTTCGCCGCCACCGACGACTTCTGGCTCCTGCTGCTCGGCGCCACCCTCGGCATCATCAGCCCGTCCGGCAACGAGGTCGGCCCCTTCCTCGCCATCGAGCAGGCCGCCCTGGGCGGCGCGGTGCCCGACCGGGAGCGGACCGGCGTCCTGGCGCGCTACGCGCTGGTCGGCTCCTTCGCCACCGCCGCCGGGGCCCTCTGCGGCGGCGTGCTGGCCGAGGGGCTGCGGCGGGCCGGCTGGCCGGCGACGCAGGCCTACCGCGCGGTCATCCTGCTCTACGCCGCCCTCGGCCTCGGGCTGCTGCTGCTCTTCACCCGCCTCTCGCCGCTGGTCGAGGCCGCCCCCGCCGCCGGCCAGGCCACGCCGGGGCGCTGGGGCGGCTTCGGGTTGCGGCGCTCGCGGGCCACCGTGCTGAGGCTCTCCAGCCTGTTCGCCGTCGACGCCTTCGCTGGCGGCTTCATCGTGCAGAGCTTCCTCGCCGCCTGGCTCCATGCCCGCTTCGGCGCCGGCGAGGCGCTGCTCGGCGCCATCTTCCTCGGCGCCAACCTGCTGGCCGGCCTCTCGGCGCTGGCCGCCGCCCCGCTGGCGCGCCGCTTCGGCCTCGTCAACACCATGGTCTTCAGCCACCTGCCGTCCAACCTGCTGCTGCTGGCCATCCCCTTCATGCCGACGCTGCCGCTGGCGGCCGGGCTGCTCTTCCTGCGCTTCTCCATCTCGCAGCTCGACGTCCCGACCCGCCAGTCCTACACCCTGGCGGTGGTCGACCCTGGCGAGCGGGCCGCGGCGGCCGGCGTGACCGGGATGGCGCGCACCGTCGGCGCCTCGCTGGCGCCGGTGCTGGCCGGTCCGCTCTACGCGGTCCCTGGCCTGACCTGGATCCCCTTCGCGGTCTGCGGCCTGCTCAAGATCGGCTACGACCTGGCGCTCTGGCGCGCCTTCCGGGCGCTGCCGCCCCCCGAGGAGCGCGCCGGCTACCGGCCCGGCGCGGCCGCCGCGACCCGGCGGCCGAGCAGCTGATCGACCGCCGCCAGCAGCAGCGTCTCGCTCCAGGGCTTGCGCAGCACCAGCTCGGCCCCGGCGGCGAGCAGCTCGCGGTCGCCGCCTTCGTAGCCGGTCAGCCCGATCACCTTGATGCGGCGCAGCCGCTCGTCGGGTGAGCCGCGCAGCTCGCGGACCAGGTCGGCGCCGCTCATCCCCGGCATGAAGAAGTCGATGACGCAGAGGTCGGGCGGCTGGAACGTGGCCGCCTCGAGCGCCGCCTCGGCCGACTCGGCCGCCACCGTGGCGAAGCCGTGCTCCTCGAGCGCCTGCGCGACCATCAGGCGCAGCGGGAGGTTGTCGTCGACGATCAGGATTCGGGCAGGACGAGGCACGGACAGGGGAAGGTACAGCCGACCCGCGCGGGGCGGTAGTCCCTCGACCCGGCGACGCTCGACGGGGCGTGATGTCGACCTCCCGTCGGCCTCCATCGGTGCCGCCATCGGTGCCGGGGAGCTCCCGCGGCCGGACAGGCGACCCGTCGGGGTCGTCGCTTTTGCTGGCGCCATCCCGTCCCGGCCGTAACGGAACGCCTACCCCCCACGCGGAGGCACCATGTCCAGCATCCGGAAGCACGTCGCTCGAAAGGTGATCACCCTGGCGGCCGACGTCTCCTGCCGGGAGGCGGCCAAGCTCATGGTCGATCTCAAGATCGGCTCCGTCGGCATCCGGACCGACGGCCGGCTCACCGGCCTGGTGACGGAGCGCGACCTGGTGTCCGCGGTGGTGGCCAGCGGCGGGGACGGCTCGCTGCCGGTCGGCGCGGCCACCCGGGCCCTGCCCCGGGTGACGCCCGACGCCACCGAGACCGAGTGCGCCGACCTGATGCGCGATCACACCACCCGGCACCTGCTGGTCGAGGAGGGGGGCGAGGTGGTCGGGCTGGTCTCGATGCGCGACATCATCGCGCTCATGCTCTACGAGAAGCATTTCGTCATCGAGCAGCTCACCACCTACATCTCGGGACGCTGAGCGACCGCGGGCCGGTGCTTCGAAAGCAGGGTCTCCTCGAGTCTTGCGTCGGGGCCACCAGAGGCCGGCCCCGACGCGGTCAGGGGACCAGCAGCAGCGAGCCGGTGGTGCTCCGCGACTGGAGCGCCCGGTGGGCGGCCGCCGCCTGCGCCAGCGGCCAGCGCCCGCCGATGGCCACCTCCACCTTGCCCGAGGCGAGCTGGGCGAAGACGGCCGCGGCGGCCCGCTCCAGCTCGGCCCGGCTGGCGATGTGGTTGAAGACGGTCGGTCGGCAGACCGCCAGCGACCCCTTGCGCGCCAGGAGCCCGGTGTCGATGGGCGGCACCGGCCCGGAGGCGTTGCCGTAGGTCACCAGCAGGCCGAAGGGGGCGAGGCAGTCGAGCGACGCCTCGAAGGTGGCGGCGCCGACCGAGTCGTAGACCACCGGCACCCCGCCGCCGCTCAGCGCCTTGACCCGGGCCGGAACGTCGTCGACGCCCGAGACCAGCACCGCCTCGGCGCCGAGCGCCTCGACCTGCGTCACCTTCCCGGCCGAGCCGACCAGGCCGATGACCCGCGCCCCGATCGAGGCCAGCCACTGGACCAGCACCTGGCCGACCCCGCCGGCGGCGGCCGTCACCGCCACCCACTCCCCGGCCCGCACCGCGTGGACCCGGGTCACCAGCATGTGGGCGGTCAGCCCCTTGGCCAGCGCCGCGGCCGCCTGCTCGCCGCTCACGCCGGCCGGCAGCGCCACCAGCCGGTCGGCGGCGATGCGCCGAGCCTCGGCGTAGGCCCCCGGCCCGGCCATGTAGGCGACCCGGTCGCCGGGCGCGAGCCCCTGCACCCCGGGCCCGATCGCCTCGACCACCCCGGCCGCCTCGACGCCGAGCCCGCTCGGCAGCGAGAGCGGGTAGAGCCCGCCGCGGTGGTAGGTGTCGACGTAGTTGACGCCGATCGCCTCGTGGCGCACCAGGGCCTCGCCCGGGCCGGGTTGGCCCAGCTCGATCTCCTCCAGCCGCAGCACCTCGGGGCCGCCCACCTCGTGGAACCGGATCGCCTTGACCATGAGCGCTCAGCCGAGGACGAAGATCAGGTCTTCCTTCTCGACCTTGTCCCCCTCCTTGAACTTCACCTCGGTCACGGTGCAGTCGACGCGGGCCTTGATGTTGGTCTCCATCTTCATGGCCTCGGTGACCATGAGCACGGCGCCGGCCTTGACGGCCTCGCCCGGCTTGACGTTGACCTTGAGCACCTTGCCCGGCATGGGGGCGCCGACGTGGGTGGCGTTCCCCTTGTCGGCCTTGGCCCGGACCGCGCCGCCGGTGGCGGCCGCGGCGTCGCGCACCGTGACGGTGCGCCCCTCGCCGTTGAGCTCGAAGTAGAGGTCGCGGGTGCCGTCGACGTGCAGCTTGCCGATGGTCACCAGCTTCACGATCAGCACCTTGCCCGGCTCGATCTCGATGCTGGTCTCCTGCCCCGGCTCGAGGCCGTAGAAGAAGACCGGGGTCGGGATCACCGAGGTGTCGGAGAACTCCTCGCGGTGGCGGGCAAACTCCGGGTAGACGTTGGGGTAGAGCAGCCAGGAGGCCAGCGCCTTGTCGTCGATCGGCGCGCCGGTCTTCTCGGCCGCCCGCTTGCGCTCGGCCTCGAGGTCGGCCGGCTCGATCAGCTCGCCGGGCCGGTAGGTGATCGGCTCGACCCCCTTGAGGATGATCTTCTGCAGGACCGGCGGGAAGCCGCCGTAGGGCTGGCCCAGCATCCCCTTGGCGAGGCCGATGACCGACTCGGGGAAGGCCAGCTCGTTGGCCTTCTCGGTGAAGAGGTCCTCGGGCTGCAGGTTGTTCTTGACGAGGAACATGGCCATGTCGCCCACCACCTTGGAGGAGGGCGTGACCTTGATGAGATCCCCGAAGAGCAGGTTGACCTTCCGGTACATCTCCTTGCACTCCTCCCAGCGGTCGAGGAGGCCCAGCCCGGCCACCTGCGGCTTGTAGTTGGAGTACTGCCCGCCCGGGATCTCGTGGCGGTAGACCTCGGCGGTGCTGCTCTTCAGCCCCGACTCGAAGGGCGCGTAGAACTCGCGCACCGCCTCCCAGTAGTTGGCCAGCTGCTGCAGGCCGTCCTGGTCCAGCTTCGAGTCCCACTCGCTGCCGGCCAGCATGACCGCCAGCGAGTTGAGGTTGGGCTGGGCGGTCAGCCCGGAGAGCGAGGAGAGCGCCGCGTCGACCACGTCGACGCCGGCCCGGGTGGCCTCGAGGATGCTGGCCGCCGCGATCCCGGAGGTGTCGTGGGTGTGCAGGTGGATGGGGATGCCGACCTCCTGCTTGAGCGCCCGGACCAGCTGCCCGGCCGCGAAGGGCTTGAGCAGGCCGGCCATGTCCTTGATGGCCAGCATGTGGGCGCCCATCCTCTCCAGCTCCCTGGCCAGGCCGACGTAGTAGGCGAGCGGGTACTTGGTGCGGGCCGGGTCGGAGATGTCGCCGGTGTAGCAGAGCGCCGCCTCCAGGACCTTGTTCTCCTTGCGCACCGCCTCGCAGGCCACCGTCATGCCCTTGGTCCAGTTGAGCGAGTCGAAGACGCGGAAGACGTCGACGCCGCTCACCGCCGCCTCGTGGACGAACTTCTCGACCACGTTGTCGGGGTAGTTGGTGTAGCCGACGGCGTTGGAGCCGCGCAGCAGCATCTGGAAGAGGATGTTCGGGATCTCGGCGCGCAGCGCGTGCAGCCGCGCCCAGGGATCCTCGCGCAGGAAGCGCATGGCCACGTCGAAGGTGGCGCCGCCCCAGCACTCCAGGCTGAAGAGGCCGGCCCCGAGCCGGGCGGTGGCCGGGGCCACCTTGAGCAGGTCGTGGGTGCGCACCCGGGTGGCCAGCAGCGACTGGTGGGCGTCGCGCATGGTGGTGTCGGTGAAGAGCAGCCCCTTCTGCTCCAGCACCCACCTGGCCAGCCCCTCCGGCCCCCGCTGCTCGAGGATCTGCCTGGTGCCGGGCGGCGGCGGGCGGGACAGGTCGACCGCCGGCGGCCGGGCCTCGCGCAGCTCGCTCGGCTTGAGCGGCCGGGCCACGCCGGGCGAGCCATTGACGGTCACCTCGGAGAGGTACTTGAGCAGCCGGGTGGCGCGGTCCTTCTTCTGCGGCACCACCATCAGCTCGGGGTGGGCCTCGATGAAGGAGGTGTCGCAGGTCCCGCCCAGGAAGACCGGGTGGCGCATCACGTTCTCGAGGAACGGGATGTTGGTCTTGACGCCGCGGACGCGGAACTCGGCCAGGCAGCGGCGCATCACGCTGGCGGCGGCGTCGAAGCGCAGCCCCCAGGTCGAGACCTTGACCAGCAGCGAGTCGTAGTGGGGCGTGATGACCGCGCCGCCGAAGGCCGAGCCGGCGTCGAGCCGGACCCCGGCGCCGCCGGGCGAGCGGTAGGCCTTGAGCACCCCGTAGTCGGGGGCGAAGCCGTTCTGGGCGTCCTCGGTGGTGATGCGGCACTGGATGGCGAAGCCGCGCATCTGCACGTCGGCCTGGCTGCCGATGGCGATCTCCGGGTCGGAGAGCTTCTTCCCCTGGGCCACCAGGATCTGCGCCTGCACCAGGTTTCGCCCGGTGATCAGCTCGGTGACGGTGTGCTCCACCTGGATGCGCGGGTTGACCTCGATGAAGTAGTGGCGCCCCTGCTGGTCGAGCAGGAACTCCCAGGTGCCGGCGTTGCGGTAGCCGACCGAGCGGGCGATCTTGAGGGCGTCGCCGCAGATGGCCTCGCGCTGGGCCTGGGTGATGGCCAGCGACGGGGCGAACTCCACCACCTTCTGGTGGCGGCGCTGCACCGAGCAGTCGCGCTCGAAGAGGTGGACCAGGTTGCCGTGCTGGTCGCCCAGCACCTGCACCTCGATGTGCTTGGGCCGCTCGATGTACCGCTCCAGGAAGACCGCGGCGTTGCCGAACGAGGCCTTGGCCTCGCTCCGGGCGCTGGTCAGCCCCTCCAGCAGCTCCTTCTGGTTCCTCGCCACCCGCATCCCGCGCCCGCCGCCGCCGCCGGCCGCCTTGACGATGATCGGGTAGCCGGACTGCCGGGCGAAGACCAGCGCCTCCTCGTCGTGCAGCACCGGCTCGGCCGTCCCCGGCACCACCTGGACCCCGGCGGCGATGGCCGCCTTGCGCCCGGCCACCTTGTCGCCGAGCTTGCGCTGCATCTCGGCGGTGGGGCCGATGAAGACGATGCCGGCCCGGTCGCAGGCGTCGGCGAAGTCGGCGTTCTCGGAGAGGAACCCGTACCCGGGGTGGATGGCGTCGATCTCCAGCCGCTTGGCCAGGGCCACGATCTCGTCGATGCCGAGGTAGGCGTCGATGGGCGCCTTGCCCTTGCCGACCAGGTAGGCCTCGTCGGCCTTGTAGCGGTGCAGCGAGAGCCGATCCTCCTCGGAGTAGATGGCCACCGTCTGGATCCCCAGCTCGGTGCAGGCCCGGAAGATGCGGATGGCGATCTCGCCGCGATTGGCGGCCATGACCCGGCGAAACGGGATCGTCATGACGACTCCAGGTGAGGGGCCGGGTGCGCCGGCGCCTCGGGACGGGGTGCGTAGGCGACTGCGGAGAATTCAAGGAGAGCACGGCGGCGCGCAGGAAGTCGAGCACTTCGCGACGCGACGCGTCGCTTTTCGCCGCAGGGGCCGCCGCCCACCCGTGACCGCCGGTCAGCGCTGCGGGTCAGCGCTGTGGCTGGGCGTCGTTGGCCGTGGCCCAGCGTCCCAGCAGGCGATCCGGCCCACCGATGTGGTCCAGCAGCCAGGCCTCCGACCACTCCCGCAGGGTCTCGGCGACCGCCGGGCTGGGGCCATGGCGCCGGTACTCGCCGGTCACGGCGTGGAGCCGGTCGGCGAACTCGCGGTGGGCCTCGCGGTGGCCGTGGAGGTCCGGGAAGCCGGCCCGGCGCATCCAGCGCTCCTCGAACTCGAAGTGGGAGAGGACGAAGTCGCGGAAGGAGGCGAGCATCGCCTCGGCCGCCGGCGGCTGGCCCTGGCGCATGGCGTGGTAGACCCGCTCGGCGCGGCGAAAGAGCTCGCGGTGCTGCTCGTCGATCTCGTCGATCCCGAGCTCGAGCGCGCTGGTCCAGGCAAACGGCATTCAAACTCCCCCGCTGAGCGGCTAGCAGACCACCGGGCTCACCCTGTCCGCAAGGCCCCGGGTGGACAGCGCTGCGACAGGGCGCCCGCCGGTGGTATCCTCCGCCTCCCCCGGCCCCTCCAGGCGGCCGGGCCCGCGCCCGATGACCGAACCTGCCGCCACCCTCCGCGAGATTCCCTTCAACTACACCTCGGCCGACGACCGCCAGGCCGTCACCTTCCTGCTCGGCGGGGAGATCTGGACCAAGCTGGAGAGGCTGCGCGAACGCCGCGTCACCGGCCGCTCGGCGCGCCTGCTGATGCGGGTGCTCGGCGAGATCCTGGTCCACCGGCGCAACGCCTTCCTGCTGCAGGAGCTGGTCGACTCGCCCCGGCGCCGCCGCCGGCTGCTGGAGCACATCGAGAAGGACCTGGCCGTCATCGACCGGAGCGCCGCCGGTGAGCCGCTGGTGCAGGAGGTGCTGGCCGCCAGCCGGGCCCTGCTGACCCGCTTCCGGGCCGAGATCGACGGCCTGCCCGACCTGCGCCGCCGCCTGGCCCGCGAGCTCGGGGCGGTCACCGGCCGGGAGAACGTGCTCTTCGACCCCTTCACGCTGGTCTCCCACGCCACCGACGCCACCGACTGGCGGCTCCACCTGCCGGTGGCGGTGGTCATGCCCGACGACGAGGCCCAGGTGGCGCCGGCGCTGGCGGCCATCCAGCGGCTCGGCCTCAAGGCCGTCCCGCGAGGCGCCGGCACCGGCCTGACCGGCGGGGCCGTGCCGCTCCGGGCCGACTGCGTGGTCGTCAACACCGAGAAGCTCAACCGCATCCGCGGCCTCACCACCCGCCCGGTGACGCTCCGCGACGGCACCACCGGCTCGGCCCACGTGCTCGAGCTCGAGGCCGGCGTCATCACCGAGAAGGCCATGGAGTTCGCCGAGCACCGCGGCCTGGTCTTCGCCACCGATCCGACCAGCGCCTGGGCCTGCACGGTGGGCGGCAACATCGCCGAGAACGCCGGCGGCAAGGACTGCGTCCTCTGGGGCACCTGCATCGACAACCTGCTCTCCTGGCGGATCGCCATGCCGAGCGGGCGGCGCTGGACGGTGCGCCGCACCGATCACCAGCTCCGCAAGATCCTCCCCGAGGACACCGTCACCTTCGAGGTGCTCGACGAGACCGGCGCCCTGCTGAAGCGCATCCCGCTCTCCGGCGGCGAGATCCGCAAGAAGGGGCTCTGGAAGGACATCACCAACAAGGCGCTGGGCGGCGTCCCCGGGCTGCAGAAGGAGGGGACCGACGGCGTCATCACCTCGGCCGAGTTCATCCTCTACCCGGAGTACGAGGCGAAGCGGACCCTCTGCCTGGAGTTCTTCGGCCCCGACATGGAGGAGGCCAGCCAGGTCATCCTCCAGCTCTCCCGCGCCTTCCCCTTCCCCAACCAGGGGAGGGAGGCGCTCATGGCGCTGGAGCACTTCGACGACGAGTACGTGCGGGCCATCGGCTACGAGGTCAAGGCGCCGCGCGCCGAGACCCCCAAGGCGGTGCTGCTCATCGACGTGGTCGGGCACGCCCCCGACCAGGTGGCCCGCGGCGTGGCCACCATCCGCGCCATCCTCGAGCCCCACCCCAACACCCTGCTCTTCGAGGCCCGCGACCCGGCCGAGGGGAAGAAGTTCTGGGCCGACCGCAAGAAGCTGGGCGCCATCGCCCGGCGCACCAACGCCTTCAAGATGAACGAGGACGTGGTGCTGCCGCTCACCGCGCTGGCCGAGTTCGCCCGCTTCACCGACGGGCTCAACGTCGAGGAGGAGCGCTTCGCCCAGGGGCGGTTCGTGGAGCGGGCCGAGGCCCTGCTGCAGGCCGCCACCGCCGGGCAGGACGACCCGGCCTGGCTGCTCGCCAAGATCCCGGCGGCGCTGGCCCGCTGCCAGCAGGCCCGGGCGGCGCTGGCCGCCGCCGACGTCCGCACCCTGCGGGCGGTGACGGTGGTGGCCGAGCTGCGCCACGATCTCGCCGAGCTGGTCCGCGGCTACCCGAAGCTCTCGGCCGGGCTCGACCGCATCCACAAGGAGGTGCGCGACCGGCTCATCGTCATCGCCACCCACATGCACGCCGGCGACGGCAACGTGCACGTCAACGTGCCGGTCCTCTCCAACGACCGGCCCATGCTCGACCGCTGCGACCACGTCATCGACACCGTCATGGCCCGGGTCATGGCGCTGGGCGGCGTGGTCTCCGGCGAGCACGGCATCGGAGTCACCAAGCTCAAGTACCTCGAGCCCCGCCGCGTCGAGGAGCTGCGCGCCCACCGCCAGCAGGTCGATCCCCGCGGGCTGATGAACCCGGGCAAGCTCGACGACCTCGACGTGCTCGACCGGGTCTTCACCCCCTCCTTCAACCTGCTGGAGCTGGAGGCCCGCATCCTCCAGCACGGCCAGCTCGAGGAGCTGGCCCGGTCGATCGCCCACTGCGTCCGCTGCGGCAAGTGCAAGCCCGACTGCTGCGTCTACCACCCGGCCCGGGGGATGTTCTTCCACCCCCGCAACAAGAACCTCGCCATCGGCGCGCTCATCGAGGCGCTGCTCTACGACGCCCAGCGCGAGCGCTCCACCCGCTTCGAGCTGCTGCGCTGGCTCGAGGAGGTGGCCGACCACTGCACCATCTGCCACAAGTGCCTCAAGCCCTGCCCCGTCGACATCGACACCGGCGAGGTCTCGGTGCTGGAGCGGAAGATCCTCGGCTCGCTCGGGAAGAAGCGGACCGCCGGGGCCACCGCCGCCACCCTGCGCTACCTCGACAGCCGCTCGCCGGCCCTCAACGCCGCCTTCCGGGCCACCGTGGTCCGGCTCGGCGGCGCGGCGCAGCGGGCCGGCTGCACCCTGGCCCGCCCCTTCCAGCCGGCCGACCGGGCCTCCGGCTTCTACCCGCTGCAGCTGCTCCGCTCGCCGGTCCCGCCGGTCCCGGCCGAGACCCTCCACGACGTCCTCCCCGACTGCGAGCCGGACCAGGTGCTGCTGCTCGAGCCGGAGGGCGAGGCCACCAGCACCGTCTTCTACTTCCCCGGCTGCGGCTCGGAGCGGCTCCACAGCCAGATCTCCATGGCGGCGCTCCACGTGCTGCTCTCGGCCGGCGCCCGGGTGGTGCTGCCGCCGCCCTTCCTCTGCTGCGGCTTCCCCCACCACGCCAACGCCCGCGAGAGGCAGCACTCGCGCATGGTGCTGCGCGACACCATCCTCTTCAGCCAGATCCGGGAGATGTTCTCCTACCTGCAGTTCGACGCCTGCGTCATCACCTGCGGCACCTGCCGCGAGGGGCTCGACCAGATGGGCGCGGCCACGCTCTTCGGCGGCCGGCTCGTCGACGTGGCCGGCTTCGCCGCCGAGCGCGGACTCACGGTGAAGGGCGGCGGGGACTACCTGTACCACGCCCCCTGCCACGACTCGCTCGACGGCAAGGCCGCCGAGCTGATCGGCAAGCTGGGCGGCTTCAGCAAGGTCGAGCCGGTCGAGCACTGCTGCTCCGAGGCCGGGACCCTGGCCCTCTCCCGCCCCGACATCACCGATGCCATGCTCCACCGCAAGCAGGCGGCGCTCGCCGAGGCGCTGCACGGTGAGCGGGGCGCCACCATCCTCACCAACTGCCCCTCCTGCGTGCAGGGGCTGGGGCGCAACCGGCCCATGGGCGTCACCCCCCAGCACCTGGTGGTGGCCCTGGCCGAGCGGCTCTCCGGGGCCGGCTGGCTGGAGCGGTTCCGTGCCCAGGCGGCCGGGGCCCGGGCCATCACCTTCTGACCGGCGCGGCGCCCAGGGTCCGGGCGGGACCGGATCAGCCGCCCGAGAGGATGAGCGGGACCTCGTAGTGGAACGGGTCCCCCTTGAACTTGGGGAAGATCATCAGCCGCGCCGCGCTCTTCAGGCACTGGCCCATCTCGGTGGCGTTGAGCGACTGGTCGTCGAGCGTCGGGTAGGTGACGGTCCCGTTGGTGTTGACGGTGATGCGCAGCGCCACGCGGCGGCCGTCGAGCTTCACGCCCGCCTCGGTGGCGCTGGTGATGCAGCCGGTGAAGGCCTTGCGGTTGGCGCTGACCACCCGGTTGACCACGTCCTGGGTCAGGGCGGCGGCGGCATCCGGCACCTCGACGTCGCGGGTCTCGGTGCGCGGCTCAGGAGCGGGCGCCGCCGCGGGCGGCTCCGGGCGCTTCTCGGCCACCTTCGGCTGGGGCTTCGGCTCCGGCTTCCGCTCCGGCGGTCTCGGCTTCGGCTCGGGCCGCTTCTCCACCACCTTCGGCTCGGGCTTCTGCTCCGGCTCGGCCTTGGCCACCACCGCCGGCTCGGGCACGGGCACGGGCGGCTTGACCTCGGGCGCCGGACGGGGCGGCGGCACCGGCAGCACCGGCGGCGACGGCTTGGAGGCCGTGGCAGGCGGCGGCGTCGAGCCGCGGCCAAGCAGCGCCCAGGCGGTGATGCCGACCAGGGCCAGCATGCCGACCCCGATGATGGCCATGGGCGTCCCGCCCAGGCCGGAGCGGGGGCCGGCAGCCTTGGCGGGAATGGAGGCGGGGGGCGGCCGGGCGGCGGGCGCGGCCGCGGCAGGGGCGCCCTGGTCGGCGGTCGGCGCGGGGCCACTATAGGTGTCGGGGAGCGAACCGCGGGCCGCCGCCTGGAAGGCGTCGGTGATGTTGCTCCTGGCCGCCAGCGCGCGCTGGTCGGTGATGTCGCCGAAGAGGTCGACGTAGCCCGGCCCGCCCTTCTGCGGGGGCTCGCCCGAGCCGGTGGCGAAGGGGGCGGCCATCACCTCGGCGGCGGCGGCGGCGAAGTCGGCCAGCTCGTCCTTCTCCGGCGGGGGGGGGAGCAGGGCCGGATCGAGCGCCGGCGCCGGCTCGGGCGGCGGCGCGGGTGACTCCGGCGCGTCGGGCGAGCCGCTGGCCGCCCCGTCGACCGCGCTCGCCACCTCGGGAGGCAGGTTGGAGGTTTCGGGCAGCGCCTCGATGGCGTCGTCGGAGATCGGCTCGGGCTCGTTCGGGAGCGGCTGGAGGCGCGGCGCGTCCGGCTCGACCTGGAGCTCGATCTCGAGGAGCGCTGCCGGCGGCGGCGCCGGCAGCGGCGTGGGGATCGGCTCCTGCGCGGCGGAGGCCGTGGCCAGCTCGGCGGCGGTGATGGCCGGGATGCCGGTCATGGTCCCTGCCTGCCCCTTCACGACGATCAGGTGGCCGCAGGCCTTGCACTTGAGCTTGTAGACCTTGCCAGGCGCGGGATCCTCGGCGGTGGCGTACTTCTTCCCGCACCGGTCGCAGACGAATTTCATCCGGGAATCGTACAGTTGCGCTCGGCGCCTGTGCAAGAAATCGTAGACTGGGCCATGCCCGCCGCTCGCCACCTCGCCGCCGCCACACTGCTGGTCATCCTCACCGCCGCGCCCGCGGCCAGCGGGGCGCCACGCCGCAACGGCGCGCCAGGGCGAGTCCTGCTCGACGGCGAGCCGACCGCGGTGCGCTGGACCGACGGCGACTCCTTCAAGGTCGACTCCGGCCCGCTCAAGGGGTTCGGCGCCCGGCTCACCGGCTACAACACGCTCGAGACCTTCGGCCCGGTCCACCGGATCGCCGGCCTCGGCCCGGCCGCCCTGGAGGGGACCGCCAGGGGATCGGCCGCGCTCCTGGCGGCCACCACCTGGCGCTGCCGGACCGAGGGGAAGCGCGACGGCTACGGCCGGGCGCTGGTCTCCTGCCCCGACGCGGCCGCGGCGCTGGTGCGGGCCGGCCACGCCATGGTCTACGCCGTCGACGGCACCCCGGACCCGGCGCTGCTGGTCGCGCAGCGGGAGGCCCAGGCGGCGCGGCGCGGCCTCTGGGCCGGCGGCGTCCCGCCCGAGATCATCACCAGCCTCCACTCGGCGGGCGAGAAGAGCCTGAAGGGGAAGGCCCCCTACGACCGGCTCTGCG
>JANMRY010000151.1:0-4660 GCA_031388695.1 Anaeromyxobacter sp.
GCCGAGCCGGAACTGGCGGGCGGTCGCCTCCTGGATGCCGCGGGTGGCGAGGTAGCGACGAGCCTGCGCGCCCGTGTCGCTCCAGAGGAGCTCTGACCAGTGGGCGAGCGCCGCTTCGCAGGCGCGATCCAGGGCTGCCCGGCCCGGGTCTGCGGTAGGCGTGGCGACCGCGGGGGTGTCGCCTGCGGATTCCGGCCATTCCGATCAGCCATTCCGGCGCAAGCCGATCACCCGTACCGGCAAGGCGATCACCCGGGGCGTGAGGCCGCTGGGTAGGTCTACTTCGCCGGCTTTTCCTTCGGGGTCAAGGTCCCTCTCGCCTTCCGGAGCGATTCGCCGCTGAGTCTCACCTTGTGGGCGTTGTGGATGAGCCGATCACAGACGGAGTCGGCGATGGTTTCCTCGCCGACGATGGAGTGCCAGTTCTTGGGGTCGAGCTGGCTGGTGATGATGGTGGACGAGGTGCCGTAGCGGTCCTCCAGCACCTCCAGGAAGTCCCTGCGCTGCGAGGCGGTGAGCACCTCGAGGCCAAAGTCGTCGACCACGAGGACGGTGGTCTTGGCGAGGCGGCGAAGCAGCAGGAAGTAGGTGCCGTCGGCGCGCGCCTGGGCCAACTCGTCGTAGAGGCGGGTGGCGCGGCGGTAGACGACGGAGTGACCCTCGCGGCACGCCTTCTGGCCGAGGGCGCAGGCGAGGTAGCTCTTCCCCACGCCGGTCTGCCCGCTGAAGATGACGTTCTGTTTCGCCTCCACCCAGCGGCACGCGGCCAGGTCGAGCATGGTCGCCTTTTGGAGGCCGCGGGGGTGCTGGTAGTCGATGTCCTCGACGCAGGCGTCCTGGCGGAAGCGAGCGGTGCGCAGCCTGGCGGTGAGCTTCCGCTGCTGCCGGTGGCTCCACTCGGCGTCGACGAGGAGGCCGACGAGGTCGAGCGGCGTCAGTGTCTTCTCCTTCGGGCTCTCCATCCAGCGCCGCAGCTCCTCGGCCATCCCTTTCAGCTGCATCGACGCCACCTTCTCCATCGTCTGCTCCACGAGCATGTGCTTCTCCTTGGCCTCGATGAGGTTGGCGGGCGGGCAGGTTGCCCGGCGCCGGTGGCGCCGCGAGGCCGCGTCGGCGCGGTCTCGGGTCAGTGGTAGTAGCTGCCGCCGCGAATGTTCTCGTGGAGCGGCAGGACCTGCTGCGGCTCATCGCCGGGCAGCGGCAGCCGGTCGAGGTTGTTCTTGAGCATCGAGGCGACGCTCCCGTAGTAGAGCGTCTTGAAGTGCAGCGCCCTCGCCGAGGCGCGTTCGATCCGCTCGGCCGGGTACTGCTTCGCCAGCCGCAGGATGCCGAGGCAGGCCTTGAAGCCCTGCTGCGGGTGCGCCTTCGAGGCCATGATCGCCTCGAGCAGCGCCACGGTCCGCGGCCCCGTCTTCTTCGCCCAGTCGGTGAGCCGCTCCGGCGTCCACTCCACCTGGTCGAGGTGGGCGCGCGGCATGTGGTGCTTCAGGGTGGTGTACTTCCCCTTCAGATAGCTGCGCTGGTAGCTCTCGATCCGTGTGCCCCGCCGGAAGATCTCGACGGTGGCCTCGGTGGCGCGCAGGTCGAGCTGCTCACCGATGAGCGTGAAGGGGACGCTGTAGAAGTGCTCGTCGTACTCAACGTGGTAGCTGAGATCCACCCTCGGCTGGGCCCACTCGGCGTACTCGTAGGGCCGCACCGGCAGCGGCTTCAGTGCCGACCGCTCGATCTCCTCGAAGAGCTGCCGCCGCGACTTCTTCAAGCGGCGCATCTGCTTGTTGTTCAGCTTCTCCAGCTCTACCGCGACGGCGATTCGCATCTCTTCGAGGGAGTTGAAGGTGCGGTTCCGCAGCACCGCCAGGATCCAGCGGGAGGCGATCTGCACCGCCACCTCGACCTTGGCCTTGTCGCGCGGCTTGTACGGCCGGGCCGGGATGATCGCCGCCCCGTAGTGCGCCGACAGGTCCTCGTAGGTCCGGTTGAGCACCGGCTCGTACTTGCTCGCCTTGGTGACGCCGACCCGCGGATTGTCCGGCACCCAGATCTCGGTGGTGCCCCCGAAGTACTCGAAGGCGCGGACGTGGCAGCCAATCCACGTCGGGAGGTCCTGGTGCAGCACCGGCTCGGCGTAGGTCAGGTTCGACGCGCCCAGCACCGTCAGGAAGAGCACCGCCTTCTGGCACACGCCGGTCAGCGGGTGCACCACGTCGAGGCCGCTACCGCTGAAGTCGATGAAGCTCTTCTCGCCGACGTGGTGGGCCTGCCGCATCGTCGCCGACAGCGGCCGCGCCCAGGCGAGGTAGTGCGCGCAGAACTGGCTGTACTGGAGCCCGGCCGGCGTGGCCTCCTTGTACTCCTGCCAGAGCAGCTGCTTCGTCACGTGGCGCCGCTGCAGCTCGCGGTGGACGTAGATCCAGTCGGGCGCCGGCCGGTTCGACACCGGGTGGCGCTCATCGGGGAACAGCCGCCGCTCCAACGCCTCGTCATCGTCCAGTTCTGGCGGCAGCGGCCAGCTCAGCTTCGCCAGCGCGATGCGGCCGAAGTAGGTGCCGATCGTGCTCGGCGAGAGCCCACTGCTCCTCGCGATGGCGCGGCCGGACCAGCCGGCCTGCAGCTTCAACCGAACGACCTCTCGCAGCTTCCTCATGGGTAGCCTCTCTGCCGCCATCACCACCTCCGTTAGGGAGGGGGCATGTGCGGCGGACTACCCAGCGGCGTCAACGCTCCCGGGTGACCGCCCGAAGGCCGGCTACCGGATCATGCGTTCAGCGATCGGCTTGCTCCGGAATCGGTGATCGGCTTCCGCCGGAATGGGTGATCGGCTTGCTCCGGAATCAGTGATCGGCTTGGGCCGGTACCCGCACTGGCCCGGGGACCAGCATCCTTTCCAGCCCCTCCAGCCGTGCCTGCAACCGGGCCACGCCGGGCAAGGACGGCGCGATCCGCCGGGCCTCCTTGGCGTGCAGCAGGGCCGCGGGGCGCTTGCCGGACGCCTCGTGCGCCTCGGCAAGGTGCAGGTAGGCGGTCGCCCGGGTGTCGGGCGCCAGCTCCGGCAGCACGATCACCCGCTCCAGCAGTTCGATCGCCTCGGTGGCGTCGCCCTTCCCGAGCCGGCAGCGGGCAATCATGGTGAGCACCTCGGGCCTGCGCTCCGGGTCGGCGTCGAGAGCCGCCTGGAACTCCTCCTCGGCCTGCGTGAAGAGGTCCATCTCGAAGAAGGCGATGCCGAGGTCCTGGTGCGTCGCCACGTCGTCCGGCCCAACCACCTGGGCGACGCCGGCCCGGAAGCGCCCCAGCATCACTTCGACCGCAAAGGGCTCGATCTCCTCGAGGTCCACCAGCTCCTCTTCGTCCTCAGGAAGACCCAGCGCCACCACCTCCGACTCGAAGTCGACCGGGATCCGGCTCGCCTCCAGCTCGCGCCGCGCCGCTGCCACCTTGGCGTCCTGGCCGAGCGCCGTGAAGGCCTGGACGACCAACTCCAGGACCTCGGCGTCGGCACGGTCGATCGCGAGACAGGCCTGCAGGTGACGCAGAGCGTACTTGGGGCGGGCTCTTCCAAGGTGGGCGCGGGCCAGCTCGAGGCGGCCGGCCCGGTCCGGCGGACGGTGCTGGGAGAGCGGTTCGGCCAGGGCGAGCCACTTGTCGCTGTCGTTGGCGACGGCGAAGCGCTGGGCGGCCTGGGCCAAGTAGTCGGTCGCCTCGGCGTCCTTGCCGAGGCTGCGCAGCGCCGCGACGAGCCGGAGGGTCAGCTCCACCGAGTCCGGGGCCAGGGCGAGCGCGCTCTTCAGCGTGAGGCGGCGGCGCTCGTGGTCGCCCGTCCGCTCCCAGGCGTCGGCCAGCTCGCCGAGGTAGCGGAGCGCCTCGTGCTGCTGCCCGAGCTGAAGCGACCCCTCGGCCAGCCGCTCCAGCAGGCCCGGGTTGGTCGGGTCGATGGCGTAGGCCTGCTTGAGCACGGCGATGGCCCGCAGCACGAAGCGACCCTTGGCGTGCAGGCCGGCCGCCTTCAGGAAGACTTCGACCGCCTCGCCGAAGCGCCCCTGGCGCTTTCGAACTTCAGCCAGCTTCAGGAGGGCGCGTTCGTCTTCCGGGTGCTCGGCAAGGAACTCCTCGAGCGCCACGCCGGCGCGCTTCAGGTCGTCACGGTTGAGGAAGACCGCGACCCTGGTCAGGACCCGCTCTCTCTGGTCGCCTACCCTGTTTCCGGCCACTTGGACTCCTTGCGCGAGGCTTCCAAGGTATCAACGCGACGGACATGGGGTTTGTGACAGGGGGCGTCTAGCAAGTCCCGCCATTGTAGCCGCCGACTTCAGTCAAGTCGGGGCCGCGCCCGGTCACGCCGGAGGAGTTGGCGCGCATGGCGAGGGAGGTGGCCTCGCCCCTCCCCATCGTCGTCGACCGCTAGACCCGGGACGGGAGGCACGCCCTGAGATCCTTCTCAGCGGGCGCTGCGGGCGCGCGGGAGCCAACCGCGATGTAGAAATAGCGGACAGTCTCGTGCCTTGTTGGCCCCGGGCGGATTGAACCCGCCACAGGAGGCGCCCCCCCCGGGGGGGGTGGGGCGGGCGGCGCCGGGCCGTTGGGGTGGGGGGATGCTCCATTCGCGCCATACAGCCCCCCCGCGCGGGGCGTGGGAAGTAGCCCGGCTTAGGACCGTTCG
>JANMRY010000170.1:0-2767 GCA_031388695.1 Anaeromyxobacter sp.
GCCTCGATGTAGCGCCGGTCGACGCCGGCCAGCGCCCCGGCGAAGGGCTGGACGGCGAAGGGCAGGCTGTAGAGCACCGAGGCGAGCAGCAGCCCGGCGAAGGAGAAGGGGAACGGGTGGCCGGCCACCGCCTCGAAGAACTTGCCGGCCGGGCTCCGCGGCCCGAGCCCGGTCAGCAGGTAGAAGCCGAGCACGGTCGGCGGCAGCACCAGCGGCAGGGCCACCACCGCCTCGACCAGGAAGCGGTACCGCCAGCGGCTGCCGGCCAGCCAGGCGGCCAGCGGAAGGCCGACCAGCAGCAGGATCAGCGTGGTCAGCCCGGCCAGTTCGACCGAGAGGATGAGTGCGGCGGAGTCCATGGGGCTCGCCCGAGAACGTACCCGGAAACGCCGGGCCGTGCAGGAGGGCGCGGCCCTGCTGGAGGCGAGCGGACGGCGGAACTGCTCGGCGTTGCGGGGGAAATGAGTGGTGAGGGGGAGAATCGAACTCCCGACCTGGGGATTATGAGACCCCCGCTCTAGCCGACTGAGCTACCTCACCGAGCTGCCTCCCCACGGCCGAAAAGCCGCAAGGACGCGGGGTTATAGGGCTCCCCGCCGAAACCGTCAAGCGGCTGGGGGTCGCGGTGGCGCGGCCGGCGGCGAGACGATCGGCTCGGCCGCGAGCGCCTCGGCCTCCTCCTCGTCGAGGGCGTCGACCGTCCCCTCCGGCGACTTGAAGATGCGCGCCACCTGGATGTGCGGCGAGAAGATGAAGATGGCGCCGAGCAGCAGCTGGAAGCCGACCTGCGTGGCCCAGAGCACGTTGGCCCAGGCCACGCCGCGGGTGTGGGCCACCGCCTCGGGGACGAAGAGCGAGAGGCCGAAGGCGCAGGCCAGCTGGAAGGTGCCGACCATGCCCGGCCCGGCCGGGATCATCACCCCGGCCACCAGCACGCCGAGGATGGTGTAGGCGTCGAGGAGCTTGATGTCGAGCGCGAAGGCCCGCGCCATCAGGTGCATGCCCCAGCCGTTGAGCGCCCAGTAGGCGGCGGTCAGCGTCACGAAGAGCAGCAGCTTGCGCTTGCTCGGCACCAGCCGCAGGCCGCGGATGAAGGCGTCGAGCATGCCGGCGGCGTGGTCGGCGAAGCGCGGCGCCACCGGGGAGAGCAGCCGCCGGACCAGCCGGACCGCCAGCTCGCGGCTCACGTAGGCCAGCACCAGGAAGGTGAGCAGGCCGCCGAAGAGGGCCGCCATGATGAAGCCGGCCTTGCGGATCTCGGGGAGGTGCGGCGTCCCCTCGGGCACGGCGAAGAGGGTCACCAGCAGCAGCGTGGCGGTGAAGATGCCGTCGGCCACCCGCTCCAGCACCACGCTGGAGAGGGCCGCCGAGACGCGCAGCCTGGGGCGCTCGGCGATCAGGTATGGCCGGGCGAACTCGCCGAGCCGGAAGGGGAGGATCAAGAGCGCCGTGAAGCCGACCGCCGAGACGGCGTTGAGCCGGGCGAAGGGGACCTTGACGACCGGCTCCAGCAGCAGCCCCCAGCGGACGGTGCGCAGCAGGTGGATGGTGCCGAGGGTGAGCAGGTAGACCGGCAGGTAGCGGTAGTCGCCGTCCTGCACGGCACGCCAGATGGCACCGAGATCCTTGCCGCGGAAGGTGAGCCAGACGGCCAAGGCCGAGACGCCGATGCCGACCAGCGACTGGACCACCTTCTTCACGGGATCTCCTCGCCGGCCAGCACGTGCTGGGGGTTGATGGAGAAGAGCCGCTCCAGCGTCCCATCCCCGCCCCGCTTCTCCAGCAGCTCCATCGCCTCCGGGACCCACTCCTCGGCCCCCTCGGCCCGGTGCAGGTCGGTGGCGGCCACCGTGTAGAGCCCCTCCTCGAGGAACTGCTCCGCGAGCTTCCGCGAGAGCCGGCCGTAGAGGCCGGCCAGGGCCCCGACGTTGAGCTGGAGCCCTCCGCCGAGCCGGACCACCTCCGCCGCCCGGCCGGCCCGCTCGAACTCCTGGCAGCGCTCCGGGTGGGCGAAGAGCGGCAGCACGTCGCGCCGCCGCAGCCTGAAGACCAGCTCGGGGAGGGCCGGGACGCCGCTGCGGAAGGGGAGCTCGACCAGGGCCCAGCGCTGGGAGGCGCCGATGCCGCGGCGCCCCGGCACCGCCAGCCGCTCGAAGAAGCCGTCGTCGAGCTTGTTCTCTGCGTTGGCGTGGAGCTGCAGCGGCACCTGCTCGGCCCGCAGCAGGGCTTCGAGCTCGGCCCGTCGCGCCACGCAGATCGCCTCGTCGCCCGAGGGCATGCCGGGGCCGGCGTGCGGGCTGGGGGCGGCGTCGGTGAAGCCGAGCGAGGTCAGCAGCCGGGCGGCGGCGACGGCCTCCTCGGGGGTCTCGACGCCGTCGTCGAGGGCCCAGAGGAGGTGGCAGTGGAGGTCGACGAAGCCCATCGCGGCGGGCTCATACCATAACGGGGCGCCCGCGCCGAATCGCCGCACTCGCTCAGGAGGGGGTCTCCCCCCCCTCGCCGTCATCCCCCTCCCCGCCCGGCCCGGCGGCGCCGTCGCCGGCCCGCTCCCCCGGGATCCGGTACTGGCCGTCGAACCACTTGCCGAGGTCGAGCAGCCGGCAGCGCTCCGAGCAGAAGGGGAAGGCCGGATTGACGCTCCGTTCGCCCACCGGCTGGCGGCAGGAGGCGCAGCGGCGGGTCATGGCCGGCCAGCCTCCCGGCAGGCCGGGTCGAGCAGCGGCGCCGCGGCCCGCTCCAGCTGGGCCCGGTCGATGGCCCCCTCGAA
>JANMRY010000198.1:0-15844 GCA_031388695.1 Anaeromyxobacter sp.
CGTGGCGCCGCGGGCCAGCAGGCCGGCCAGCGCCGAGGCCAGCCGGCAGCCGGTGCCGCGCGACGTCCCGGGCCGCCGCCGCCCGGAGAAGCGGGTGACCCGCCGCCCCGCCACCAGCAGGTCGACCGGGGCCCCGTCGCGGTGGCCACCCTTCACCAGCACGGCGCGGACGCCGAGCCGGCGCGCCGCCACCACCGCCGCCTCGTCGTCGCCCACCGGCAGGCCGGTCAGCGCCCCGAGCTCCTCGAGGTTGGGCGTCACCAGCCTGGCGCGCTCGAGCAGCGGCGCCAGCGCCTCGCGCGGGGAGACCTCGGCGGTGTCGAGCAGCAGCGCGCCGGAGGAGGAGAGCAGCACCGGGTCGACCACCAGGGGCACGCGGGCGAGGTCGCGGGCGGAGAGGCGGCCGGCCAGGGCGCTGGCCAGCGCCGCGGTGCCGAGCATGCCGGTCTTGACCGCCCCGGGCCGCCGCGGCGCCCCGTCGAGCAGGGCGTCGACCTGGGCCAGCAGCATCTCCACGGGGACCGGGCTCCAGCCGCGGACGCCCCGCGGCCCCTGGGCGGTGAGCGCCGCCGCCACCGGCCAGCCGCGCGCCCCGACCGCGGCCAGCGCCTCGAGGTCGGCCGCCAGCCCGGCCCCGCCGGTCGGATCGAGCCCGGCCACCAGCAGCACCGTCGCCTCCTTCTTCATGCGCCCCCCCTGGCGGCGGCCACCAGCCCGGCGTAGAGCGCGGCGTGGCGCGGCTCGTGGCCGACCGCCGACTCGGGGTGCCACTGCACGCCGAGCGCGAAGCGGTGACCCGCGAGCTCGATCGCCTCGATGAGTCCGTCCTCGGCGCGGGCCGAGACGGTCACCCCGGCCCCGGGCTCGCGGACCGCCTGGTGGTGCGTCGAGTTGACCGGGAGCGGGGACGCCCCGACCAGCCCGGCCAGCCGGCTCCCGGCCTCGATGCGCACCAGGTGGCTCGGCCGGTCCTTGGGGGCCGGCTGCTCGTGGCCTCCGAGGCCGCGGTCGGCGACGAGGTCCTGGTAGAGCGTCCCGCCCAGCGCCACCGCCAGCAGCTGCATCCCGCCGCAGACGCCGAGCAGCGGCAGGTCGCGGGCCAGCGCCAGCCTGAGCAGGACCAGCTCGAAGTCGGTCCGCTCGGGCCTGGTGGGGCCGCAGCCGGGGCGGCGCGCCTCGCCGTAGCGCTCCGGCGGCACGTCGAAGGCGCCGCCGGTCACCACCAGCCCGTCGCAGAGGTCGAGCAGCGGCTCGGCCAGCCCGAGCTCGTGGGTGAGCGGCAGCGGCAGGCCACCGGCAGCGGCCACCGCGTCGGCGTAGGCGCGCGGCAGGCGGTAGGCGAGCCCCTCCTCTCCGACGTCGAGCGTCAGGCCGATGCGGGGGCGGCGGCTCACCGCGCCCTCCCGGCGGCGAAGGCGGCGGCCAGCGCCGCGGCCCGCTCCCGCGGGTCGGGGGCGTCGAAGAGCGCGCCGATGACGGCGGCGGCGGCGGCCCCGGCGGCGGCCACCGGCCCGATGGTGGCGAGGCCGATCCCGCCGATGGCGACCACCGGCGCCGGCAGGGCGCGCGCCACCTCGGCCAGCGTGGCGAGGCCGCGGGGCGGCTCGGCGATCTGCTTGGTGCTGGTGGCGAAGACCGGCCCGAAGCCGACGTGGTCGGCGCCGGCCGCCAGCGCCGCCAGCCCGTCCGCCAGGGTCCGGGTGGAGCGCCCCACCAGCAGGTCGGGTCCGGCCACGCGCCGCGCCGCCTCGACCGGCAGGTCCTCGTCGCCCACGTGGACGCCGTCGGCGCCGCTCAAGACCGCCAGGTCGACCCGGTCGTTGACGATCACCAGGGCCCGGCCGCGGGCCAGCGCCACCAGCCGGGTGGCGACCTCGAGCAGCGCGGCGTCGCCGCCCTCCTTCACGCGCAGTTGAAGCACGCCCGCTCCGCCGTCGAGCGCCTGGGCCGCCTGGGCCAGCGGGTCGGGACCGCCGACCAGGGCATAGAGCCCGGCGAGCCGGGCCAGCCTGGCGGCGCGCGCGGGGGAGGCGGAGCGTGGCGGCGCGGGGGGCATCCTTGGGGGGGTACCACGTGGCTTGACGGGCCGGCAAGGCGCCGCATATGGTCCGCCCCTCCTCGGGTTCCAGGGGAGCTTCACGAGGTCCAGAACATGGCAGAGCCGTACGAGATCAAGCTGATCGATCGCCGCGTGGTGAAGCGCTACGTCCGCAAGGGCGTGGTCGACGAGAAGGAGTACGCCGCCATCTTGAAGGCGCTCCCCGACCTCGAGGGCCAGGCGCTGTCGGTCGAGTCGGCCATGGACGGCGAGCTCGACGACGACCTGGACGGCGAGGCGTAGCAGCTCCCGTGGAGGTCCGGGCCCTCATCGCCGCGGCCTGCCTCGTCGGCGCGGTCCCCGTCACCGCCCGCGACGTCATCCCTCGCGGCGAGGCCACGCCCGCCGCCGCCCGCCGCACCCCGGTGGTGGCCGCGGTCGAGAAGGCCCGCGGCGCCGTCGTCAACGTCTCTGCCGAGGAGCTGGTGCGCATCCGCGTGCCTTCGCGGCAGGGGCGCGGCGACGACGTCTTCGGGTTCTTCGAGCGGCCCCGCTTCCGCCAGGGCTACGCCGTCACCTCGCTCGGCTCGGGCGTCATCGTCTCGCCCGAGGGCTACGTGCTCACCAACAACCACGTGGTGGAGCGGGGCGCCCGCTTCCGGGTCGGGCTGGTCGACGGCCGCGAGCTGACCGCCAAGCTGATCGGCACCGACCCCTCCTCCGACCTGGCGGTGCTCAAGCTGGAGACGCGCGAGCGGCTCCCGGCCGTCCCCATCGGCCGCTCCGAGGAGCTGCTGATCGGCGAGACCGTCATCGCCATCGGCAACCCCTTCGGCCTGGCCAGCACCGTCACCACCGGCGTGGTCTCGGCGCTGCACCGCAACTTCAAGGCCGGCGACCGCACCCTCTTCGACTTCGTCCAGACCGACGCCTCCATCAACCCCGGCAACTCGGGCGGCCCGCTGCTCGACATCGAGGGGCGGCTCATCGGCATCAACACCGCCATCCTCGGTGACCGGAGCGCCGGCATCGGCTTCGCCATCCCCCATCGACCGGGCGCGGCGAATCGCCGGCGACCTGATCGAGCACGGCGAGGTGCGAGAGGGCTACCTCGGCGCCAGCGTGGCCGACCTGCCGGCGCGGGAGGGGGCGCTGCCCGGCTCGAGCGGCGGTGTCCAGGTGACCGGCGTCGACCCGGGCTCGCCGGCCGAGAAGGCCGGGGTGCGCCGTGGCGACCTGGTCGAGGCGGTCGACGGCGTGGTGCCGGAGGGTGCCGAGGAGTTCCGCTTCCGGCTGCGCGACCTGCCCATCGGCGGCGGCGCCAGGCTCGACCTGAAGCGCGGCGGGCAGCGGCTCACCGTGACCGTTCCGGCCGTGGAGCTCACCCCGCAGCGCGTCGAGCAGCTGGTGCAGCGGCGCGTCGGCCTGGCGCTCGAGGAGGCCAGGGCGACCGGCGGCCCGGTGCTGGCCATCCGTGGGGTCACCAAGGGGACGCCGGCCGCCAAGGTCGGGCTGGTCAAGGGCGACCTGGTGCGCGAGGTGAACGGCGTCGAGGTGGCCACGCTCGACCAGTTCCGCCGCGCCGCCGCCGGGGCCCGCCGCACCGGCCAGCTGGTGCTGCTCATCCAGCGTGGTTACGCCGCCGAGCGGATCGCCTTCGACCTCGACTGAGCTGGCTGGGCCGGTCGCCGTGGCCTTGCTATCCTCGTCCGGCACCGGGGCAGCGGCACTGCCCCCCAAGGAGCCCACCGTGACCGAGCCCCGCCCCGCCATCGACTTCTACACCTTCGTCCTCTCGCTCGGCTCCTCGGTGCTGATCCACCTCGGCGACGCGCCCCACCCCGAGACCGGCA
Organism: Anaeromyxobacter sp.; assembly: GCA_031388695.1. Taxonomy (GTDB): domain Bacteria; phylum Myxococcota; class Myxococcia; order Myxococcales; family Anaeromyxobacteraceae; genus JADKCZ01. The sequence goes on from JANMRY010000198.1 coordinate 3,892, forward strand.
AGCCGGCCGAGCGGAACCTGCCGCTGGCGCAGCAGAGCATCGAGATCCTCGCCATGCTCCAGCAGAAGACCCGCGGCAACCTGAGCCCCGAGGAGGAGAAGCTGCTCGATCAGCTCTTGATGGACCTGAAGCTCAGGTACGTGGAGGCGAGCAGGAGGAAGTGAGGAAGGGGACTGTCCGGGAGGCGGTGCTGGCCGACGCCTGACCTGGAGGCGGTGTCGTCGTTCTCGGATCCCGACCCGGTTCCCGTGCTGGAGTGAGCGGGTTCCGCCGAGCAGAGCTCGGCGGGATTGAGATTGCGCGGGCTGAAGCCCGCGCTATAGACCGGCCTGCAGCATGGCGTCGGCGAGCCGGCGGATCAGCTCGCGGCGCACCACCCGCCGGGTCCGCGAGAGGGCGTTCGGGTCGCGCCGGGCCTGGTCGCCCACCCGGCGCCGGGCCGCCTCGACGATCCAGGCGATTCGGCGCGGGTCGAGCCGCGGGGCCCTCGAGCTCTCCTCGAGGAAGAACCCGAGCCCGCGATCATCGAGGGTGCTGTGGAGGGCTCGACGGGCCTGGCTGACGAGGGTGAGGTCGACGACGTTCGGCACGGACCGATCTCTAGGATCGATCACCGCGGCGATCCATTTTTCTTCGGAGTTCCTAAAATTGGACTTTGCCGGCCAGCGCGGATCGCAGGAAAGGCTCCCTGGCCTCGATATCGCGCAGCCAGGGCAGGCTCGCCAGCACGCGCACGCCGGTGAGCTTCTCCAGCTCCGCGGCGTTGTGCGGCACCGAGGGATCGTCCACCGGCCCGGTCCGGTTGAGCACCAGCCCCGCCACGGTGAGCCCCCGGGCGCGCAGCGCCTCGACGGTGAGCGCGCCGTGGTTGACGGTGCCGAGCCCGGCCCGCGCCACCACCAGCACCGGCAGCCCGAGCGCCACGGCGAGGTCGGCGTAGGTCTCCCGCGGCGTGAGCGGCACCAGCAGGCCGCCCGCCCCCTCCACCACCAGCGCCTGGTGGCGGGCCGCCAGCGCCCGCGCCGCCTCGAGGATCCGCGTCAGCGAGATCTCGACGCCGCCGAGCCGCGCCGCCACCCCCGGCGCCAGCGGCGCCTCGAACTGGTAGGGGCAGACCAGCTCGAAGGGATCGCCGCCCCCGGCCGCCGCCCGCAGCCGCTCGGCGTCGCTCGGCTCGGCCGCGGTCACGCCCGACTGGGCCGGCTTCATGGCCCCGACGTCGAGCCCGGCGGCCCGGGCACCGCTCACCAGCGCGCAGGCCACCTCGGTCTTGCCGACCCCGGTGTCGGTGGCGGTGATGAAGAGGCCGCGCATGGCTAGACCCGCGCGGTGACGGCGTCGATGCCGGCGCGCGCCGCCGCCGCCAGCTGCGCCAGCTGCGCCTCGGTCATGGCCAGCGGCGGCATCAGCACCACCACGTTGCCGAGCGGCCGCAGCATCACCCCGTGCTTCCTCGCCTCCAGGCAGACCTGGTGGCCGACCCGCAGCTCGTACTCGTACTCGGCGCGGGTGGCGCGGTCGCGCACCAGCTCGACGCCGACCATCAGGCCGCGCTGGCGGAGCTCGCCGACGTGGGGGTGGTCGAGCAGCGGCGCCAGCGCCCGCTGCAGCGCCGCGATCCGGGCCGGCAGCCCCTCGATGATCCGGCGCTCGCGGAAGAGCTTCATCGAGGCGGTGGCCACCGCGCAGCCGAGCGGGTTGCCGGCGTAGGTGTGGCCGTGGAAGAAGGTGCGGCGCGAGGCGAACGGCCCGAGGAAGGACTTGAAGATCTCCTCGGTGGTGAGCGTGACGGCCAGCGGCAGGTAGCCGCCGGTCAGCCCCTTGGCCATGGTCATGATGTCCGGGACCACCCCCTCCTGCTCCACCGCGAAGGTGGTGCCGGTGCGACCCCAGCCGGTGGCCACCTCGTCGCAGACCAGCAGCGCCCCGTGCCGGTCGCAGAGCTCGCGCATCCTCTTCAGGTAGCCGGGCGGCTGCGAGATCATGCCGTCGGCCCCCTGCATGAGCGGCTCGATCACCAGCGCCGCGATCTTGCCGGGGCGGGCGGCGAAGAGCGCCTCGACCTCGCCGGCGCAGGCCATGGCGCAGCCGGGCAGCTCCTTCCCGAGCGGGCAGCGGTAGCAGTAGGGCTGCGGGGCGTGGTGCACGTCGAAGAGCAGCGGCTTGAAGATGCGGTGGAAGAGGTCGATGCCGCCCACCGAGACCGAGCCGATGGTGTCGCCGTGGTAGCCTCCGGTGATCGAGACGAACTCCTTGCGGTCGTGGTCGCCGCGCAGCTGGAAGTGCTGGAAGGCGAGCTTGACGGCGATCTCCACCGCGGTGGCCCCGGCGTCGGAGTAGAAGACCCGGGTCAGCGCCGGCGGCACGTGCCTGCTGAGCTCCTCGGCGCACTCGATCGAGGCGGTCGAGGCCAGCCCGAGCAGCGTCGAGTGGGCCACCTTGCCGAGCTGGACGCGCAGCGCCTCGTCGAGCTCCGGCACCTGGTGGCCGTGGACGTTGCACCAGAGCGAGGAGACGCCGTCGAGGTAGCGCCGCCCCAGGGTGTCGATCAGCTCCACCCCCTCGGCCCGGTCGATGATGATCGGGTCCTCCTTGAGCCAGTCCTGCATCTGCGTGAAGGGGTGCCAGAGGTGGCGGTGATCGGCGGCGGCGAGGGCGGCGTGGCGGGCGAGCCGCTCGGCGTCGGGGGTGGCGGTCATGGGGAGGGCAGGCTATCGCGGCGAGGGGCGGCGTGAAAGCGGCGCCCCGTCGACCGGCCGGGCGCGGCGTGGCGATGGCGGGCGCGCCCCGGCCGTGGCAGCGTGGGCCCGTGCACCCGCTCCTTCGCGCCGGCCTCGCCCTGGCGGCCCTCCTCGTCTCGCTGCTGGCCGCCGCGCTCCTGCTGCAGCGGAGGCTGCTCTACTTCCCGGAGCGCTCCGGGCTGGACGCGGCGCTGGCGCGCTCGTCGCGGCTCGGCCTGGCCCCGTGGCGCGGCCCGTCCGGCGCGCTGCGCGGCTGGCGGCGCCCCCCGGTGGCGGTCGGGTCGCCGCGGGCCCGGCTCCTCGTCCTGCACGGCAACGCCGGCTCGGCGCTCGATCGCTTCGCCTACCTCGAGGCGCTGCAGCCGCGCGGCGTCGAGGTGGTGCTGCTCGAGTACCCAGGCTACGGCGCCCGCCCCGGACGGCCGTCCCAGCAGGCGCTCACCGACGCCGCCGTCGAGGCCGTCGACGCGCTGGCGGCGGAGGGGGCGCCGGTCTGGCTGCTCGGCGAGAGCCTGGGGAGCGGCGTGGCGGCGGCGGCCACGGCGCAGCGGCCGGCGCTGGTCCGCGGCCTGCTGCTGGTGACGCCGTTCGCCGAGCTGGCCGCGGTGGCGCGCCACCACTACCCGCTCCTCCCCGGCTGGCTCCTCCTCGACCGCTGGGCGCCGCTGCGCGACCTGGCCGGCTGGCCCGGCCCGGCGGTGCTGCTCCTCGCCGGCGCCGACGAGGTGGTGACCCGCGGTGAGGGAGAGCGGCTCTTCGCGGCGCTCGCCGGCCCGAAGCGGCTGGGCGTGGTGGAGGGGGCCGGCCACAACGGCCTCGACCTCTCGCCGGGGCTCGCCTTCTGGGACGAGGCCGTCGGCTTCCTCTCCGCGCCGCGCTGAGGAAGCCACCGCGGGTTCACAATCCGCGATGGCGCCGATGCCGAGCGGGCCCGGCGGTTCGGCGCCGTTACTCGCCGGAGAGGAACTCTTCGATGCTTGCGTCGGCGCCACCAGAGACCGGCGCCGACGCGACATACGCCGCCTCGATCCAGCCGCCACCGACCACCACCTCGCCGTCGTAGAGCACCGCCGCCTGCCCGGGGGCGACCGCCGCCACCGGCTCGTCGAAGCGGGCCGTGAAGCCGTCGCCGTCGAGGCTGACCGTGGCCGGCGCCGCCACCGGCGAGGAGCGCAGCTGCAGCGCCACCCGGTTGCCGGGCGGGAGCCCCCCCTGCCAGCTGGCCCGGCCGGCCCGCAGCCCGCCGCGCCGCGTGGCCGAGCGCGGCCCGACCCGGACCGTGGCGGTGGCCGGCTCGACGCCGGTGACGTAGCGCGGCTCGCCGCTGCCGCCGCCGAGGCCGCGCCGCTGGCCGATGGTGTAGAGGGCGTAGCCCTGGTGGCGCCCCACCTGCCGCCCCGCCTCGTCGACGATGGGGCCGGGGGTGAGCGCCTCCGGGGCCCGCTCGGCCAGCAGGGCGCCGTAGCCGCCCTCCCCCACGAAGCAGATCTCCTGGCTGTCGGGCTTGTCGTGGACCGGCAGGCCGAGCCGCTTCGCCAGCTCGCGGACCGCCCCCTTCCCGGGCAGCTCGCCGAGCGGCAGCAGCAGCCGGGCCCGCGCCTCGAGCGGCAGCTCGAAGAGCACGTAGCTCTGGTCCTTCTCCCGGGCCCGGGCCCGGGCGATGGCCGGGGCGCCGCCGCGCTCCACCACCCGGGCGTAGTGGCCGGTGGCGATGGCGTCGAAGCCGAGGGTGCGGGCGTGGGCGAGGAGCCGGGCGAACTTGACGTCGCGGTTGCAGCCGACGCAGGGGTTGGGGGTGCGCCCGGCCGCGTACTCGGCCACGAACCGGTCGATGACCCGGTCGAAGTCCCCGGCAGCCTGCAGCACGAAGAGGTCGATGCCGAGCAGGCCGGCCACGCGCCGGGCGTCGGCGGCGTCCTGCGGCGAGCAGCAGCCGCTCCCGCCGTCAGCCTCGGCGGCGGTGCCGAGGCAGATGAAGAGCCCGGTCACCTCCCAGCCCTGGTCGCGCAGCAGCGCCGCCGCCACCGAGGAGTCGACGCCGCCGCTCATCCCCACCAGCACCCTGCCGCGCGAGCCGGCCACGGCGTCAGGGCTTCCTGCGGGGCGGGAAGGGGCGGGCCCCGCGCTGCGCCCAGGGCGGGCGCTGCCCCTCGCGGGCCGGGCGCATGCCGCTCGACATGCGCTGGCCCGGGGCCAGCCGGCCGGTCTTGCGCAGCGCCTTCTCGATGAGCGGGGCGTTGTCGGGATCGCCCCAGCGGATCAGCGCCTTCTGCATCCGCTTCTCCTCCATGTCGCGCACCACGTGGATGGGCTTCATGGTGAGCGGCGAGTAGCCCGACCAGTACATGTCGGAGGCCAGCGTCATGGGGGTGGGCATGAAGTCCTGCACCTGCTGCGGCTTCCAGCGGTTCTTCTGCAGGTACTCCATCAGCTGCACCGCCTCCTCCAGCGAGGCGCCCGGGTGCGAGGAGATGAAGTAGGGGACCAGGTACTGCTCCTTGCCGGCCTCGGCCGAGTACCTCTCGAAGTCCTTGCGCAGCCTCTCGAAGGACTCGACCCCCGGCTTCTTCATCACCTTCAGGACCGGCTCGCAGACGTGCTCGGGGGCCACCTTGAGCTGCCCGGAGACGTGGTGGGTCACCAGCGTCTGCAGGTAGCGGTCGCCGTTCTTCTCGTCGGCCTGGGCCAGGTCGTAGCGGACGCCGGAGCCGACGAAGAGGTGCTTGATCCCCTTCACGGCGCGCGCCTTCTCGTAGAGGTCGATGAGCGGGCCGTGGTCGACGGCGAAGAACTGGCAGACGTTCGGGTAGACGCAGGAGAGCCGGCGGCAGGCGGTGTGGGCCGCCTCGTCGGTGCAGGTCATCTGCCACATGTTGGCGGTGGCGCCGCCGAGGTCGGTGATGGTCCCCTTGAAGTTCTCCTTCCTGGCCAGCGCCGTCAGCTCGCGCAGCACGCTGGCCTCGGAGCGGCTGGCCACGTCGCGCCCCTGGTGCTCGGTGATGCAGCAGAAGCTGCAGCCTGCGGCGCAGCCGCGCAGGATCTGGATCGACCAGCGGATCTGCTCGAGCGCCGGGATGTGCAGCCCGCCGTAGCTCGGGTGGGCCTCGCGCACGTAGGGGAGCTCGGCGATCCGGTCGAGCTGCTCGGTGCTGGGCGGCGGCATCGGCTCGTTGACCACCACGAGGCGCGCCCTCTTGCCGACGCCGTGCGGCTGCACCATGACCCGGGCGTTGGCCTCGTTGTGCTCCAGGTGGTAGAGGCGCGAGAAGTCGGCGAAGGTCCGCTTGTCGGCCGCCACCGCCTCGTAGCTCGGCAGGTCGAGCACGCCGCGGGGGCGCGCCTCGAGCTGGGCCATGGCCGGCTCGGCCACCGCCACCGCCGTCCCGGGGACGTCGACCAGCCCGCAGACGTCCTCGCCCATGGCGAGCCGCCGCGCGATCTCCAGCACCGGCTTCTCTCCCTGCCCGTAGACCAGCAGGTCGGCGCCCGAGGGGATGAGGATCGAGGGGAGCACCTTGTCGTCCCAGTAGTCGTACTGGGCGATGCGGCGCAGCGAGGCCTCGATGCCGCCGATGACGATCGGCATGGTCGGGCCGAAGGCCTGGCGGCAGAGCCTGGAGTAGACGACGGTGGCCCGGTCGGGCCGCTTCCCCGCCACCCCGCCCGGCGTGTAGGCGTCGTCGGAGCGGCGCCGCTTGGCGGCCGTGTAGTGGTTGACCATCGAGTCCATCGCGCCCGAGGCGATGGCCACGAAGAGCCGGGGGCGGCCGAGCCGCAGCACGTCGGCGGTGGAGCGCCAGTCGGGCTGGGCCACGATGCCGACCTTGAATCCCTGCGCCTCGAGCACCCGGCCGATCACCGCGGCGCCGAAGCTCGGGTGGTCGACGTAGGCGTCGCCGCTCACCAGCAGGACGTCGAGCTCCTTCCAGCCGCGGGCCTCGAGGTCGGCGGCATGGAGCGGGAGGAAGGCGCTGGCCGGGGGCGGCAGGGCCCGCGGTGCGCGGCCGGACGGCTGGTGGACGGGGAGTCCGGGCCGCTTCCCGCGGCGCTGGTCTGGGCTGCTCATCAGCGGCCCATACATGCGCGTCGGCCCGGCCCGAAAGCAAGTCAGCGCCCGGTCAGCGACCGTTTCCCCACCCGCCGGGGTCGAGGTATCATCCGAACGGGTGCCGGCGCAGGCGACGGCCCGCGCCCGGCGACCACGAGAGGCCATGGCCGATTCCCGAAGCGTCATGCAGGAGTTCCGCTTCCTCGATCAGAAGCGGCAGAGCGGCACGCTGACGCCGGCCGAGCAGGCCCGTCACGCCGAGCTGCGCGACCTCGTCGGCTTCGAGCAGCCCACCCCGGCCCGCGGCGGCTTCGACGTCACCGCCGCCGCCGCCCAGCTGCGCGAGTCGCTCCTCCCGGCCGGCCTGCGCAGCCGCCCGGTCGATCCAGCCCCGGCCCCCTCGGCGGACCCGGCCGCCTGGTCGCCACCGCTGCAGGCCGCGCCAGGGCCGGCCGCCTTCGCCGAGCCGGAGCCTCCGCTCGCCATCGACTCCTTCTTCGATCCCGCCTCGCTGGGCCAGGAGGTCCGGCCCCAGGCCTGGAACCCCGAGGCGCCCGGCTACGATCCCAACGCCTTGTGGGACGAGGCGGCCTGGATCGCCGCCGGCTACGATCCCAACGCCACCTACGACTGGGGGGACGGCTCGGTGCCCGGCGATGGCGCTGCGCCCGGCGACGCCTCGGTCGACGCGCCGCCGGCCGAGGCGCCGCTGCAGTTCGGCGAGTACGACGCCCCGGGAGCCCCGGCCCCGGCCCTCGCCGCCGAAGCCGGCTGGCTCGAGGACGGTGGCCCGCCGCCGCCGCCGCCGCCCCAGGTGGCGCCGGCCTTCGGCGACTATGACGCCATGCCGGGCGGCCCACCGCTGGAGCTCGGCGAGGCGCCGATCGACCTGCAGCCCGAGAGCGAACTCGAGGTCGGCTTCGTGCTCGCCTCCGATGGCTCCTTCGGCGAGGCCGGCGGCCCGCCCTTGCTCACCCCGTGGTCCGAGACCGACCAGCCCTCCGCCGCGGAGCGCTGGGAGAGCGCGCCGGCCCTCGACCTCTCGGCGCCGTTCGAGGCGGCCGTGGTCCCGCTGCCTGCGCCCCCGGTGGAGCCGGTCGAGCCGGTCGAGCCGCTCGCCTCGCTCGAGCCGGAGGAGGCGGTCCCGCCCGCCGAGCCGTTCTTCGAGTCGCTCCCGGCCGAGCTCGAGCCTGCCCTGCCTGCCCCCACCGAGGCCGAGCCCGAGCCGCTCGTCCTGGCCGAGGCCGACCTCGATCCGGTCAGCCTCGGCGAGCTCGAGCAGCCGGATGAGATCGACATCCCGCCGGAGATCTCGGCCGCCTACGACCTGCCCCCCGCCACCGCGGCGGCGCTCGACTTCGCCCCGCCGCCACCGTCCGAGGTCGCCGCCGTCCTCGGCCCGTCGACCGAGCCGGTGGCCGAGGCCGCCGACGCCGACCCGGAGATCGAGCCGGTCTCGCTGGCCCCGAGCGGCACCGCCCGGGTCGGCGGCGCGCAGCGGGCCGTGGTCCACCTGCTCAACGGCCAGGTGCTGCGCGGCACGCTCACCGACGCCGACCTCGAGGCGCCAGAGCTGGAGCTCGACACCGGCAGCCCCGGCGCGCCGGAGCTGGTGACCACCGCGGCCGTCAAGGCGATCTTCTTCATGCTGGCCCCGGGCGAGCGGCCGCCGGTGGCCGAGGGGAAGCGGGTGCGGGTCACCTTCCGCGACGGCCGCCAGGTGGCCGGCTTCTCCTCCGGGTACCGCGAGGAGCTGGCCGGCTTCTTCATGGTCCCGGCCGACACCCGCACCAACACCGCCCGGATCTGGGTCTACCAGGCGGCCGTCAAGCAGGTCTCGGTCAGCTGAGCCGGGTGGGTCGAACCGCGGCTCGCTTCACCCTCAGTTTATCCACTGTCCCGGCGGCCGCGGCCCCGGGTCGATCACCTCGAAGCGGCTGCGCGCCTTGCGCAGCTTCGCCTCGCGCCAGCGACCGGTCAGCTTGCGCCAGCCGCGCCGCGGCCCGGTCCCGGTCAGCAGCCAGGCCACCAGCAGGGCCCCGAGGTGGGGCAGGAAGAGGCCGAGCCGCTCCAGCGGTCCGAGCCCGGCCGGCCCGAGCAGCAGCGCCCAGGCCGGGGTGCCGAGGCCGATCACCCGCGCCACGGTCAGGCCCCGCATCTCCAGCACGCCGAACCAGCTGAGCCGCTGCTCCCGGTAGAGCAGCCCCCAGCAGACCAGCAGGGCGTTGGTGAGCGGCCAGATGCCGGACACCTGCTGGCCCCAGTCGAAGGGGGCCAGCAGCAGCGCCGAGAGCCCGCCGGCCCCGGCCGAGATGGTCGCGGCGCGGAGCAGCAGGCCGCGCTCGCCCCAGGCGGCGGTCAGCTGCCGCCCCAGCCAGACCAGCATCAGCCCGGCGAAGAGCAGCGTGAAGAGGCTGGCGGGGAGCGCCACCTCGACGAAGGGCCAGGTCAGGTAGCGCCAGGGCTGCAGCAGCAGACGCTCGGGGTCGCCAAGGTCGAGCAGCAGCAGGGTCCCGAACGGCGGATGGACGGTGTTGCCGAGCGTGCCGAGCAGCAGCGCCACCACCAGGCCGCCGACCGCGGCCGGCACCTGCCCGCCCAGCGTCAGGGCGTTGCGCAGGGGGCGGCCGGCGCGGCTCACGGGGCGGCCGCCTTCTCCCGGTAGAAGAGGGTGATGGTGAGGCAGTGGAACTCCTTGTCGGAGCTCTGGGTCACCAGCCGGTCGACCACCTCGAGGGCGGGGTGCGCGCCGAGCCAGCGGGTGACGGTCTCGCCCATCACCTCGCGGTCCCTGGCCAACGTCGTCGAGAAGATCTTCACGCCCGTGAACTCCGCCATCGCCGCCTCCCTGCCACGCCCACCGTCGAGGCAACCTACCGTCGAGCACGGGGTGGGGCAAGAAGGTGGCGGGCTCAGGGCGCTCCGAGGATCAGCGCCACGCCCTGTCCGCCGCCGATACAGGCCGAGCCGATGGCGGCCCGGCCGCCCCGCCGCTTCAGCTCGTGGCAGAGGTGGGCGGTGATGCGGGCCCCGCTGGCCGCCAGCGGGTGACCGAGCGCGATGGCGCCGCCGTCGACGTTGGTCAGGTCGCGCGGCAGCCCCAGCTCCCGCTCCACGGCCAGGTACTGCGGCGAGAAGGCCTCGTTGACCTCGAAGAGGTCGAGGTCGCCGAGCGCCGCCCCGGCCCGGGCCAGCGCGTTCCTGACCGCCGGGACCGGGCCCAGCCCCATCCGCCCCGGCGCCACGCCGGCGTGCCCCCAGTTGACGAGGCGGGCCAGCGGCGCGAGCCCCTTCCGCTCCGCCCAGCTCCGGCTCGCCACCAGCAGGGCGGCGGCGCCGTCGGCGATGCCGCTGGCCGACCCGGCGTGCACCACGCCGTCCTGCTTGAAGACCTTGGGCAGCTTCGCCAACCCCTCCAGCGTGGTCTCCGGGCGGGGCGACTCATCCCGCTCGATGCGGACCGGCCCTTTCTTGCCCGGCAGGGTGACCGGCGCCAGCTCGGCGGCGAAGCGCCCGGCCTCCTGCGCCGCCGCCCAGCGCCGCTGCGAGAGCAGCGCGTACTCGTCCACCTCGCGCTGGGACAGGCCGTGGTCGACCGCCAGCTGCTCGGCGGTCAGCGCCATGGGGAGCCCGACATACGAGTCGGTGAGGGCGCTCCAGAGCGCGTCCTCCAGCGGCGGCGGCTTGCCGAAGGCGTGGCCCCAGCGGCTGTTGCGCAGCACCAGCGGCGCCTGGCTCATCGACTCGGTCCCGCCGGCCAGCACCAGCTCGGCCTGGCCGGACTGGATGAACATGGCCGCCTGGATGACCGCCTCGAAGCCGGAGCCGCAGAGCCGGTTGACGGTCAGGGCCGGCACCGCCTCGGGCACCCCGGCCCGCAGCCCGACGTGGCGGGCCAGGTAGATGGCGTCGGCCGAGGTCTGCAGCACGTTGCCGAAGATGACGTGGCCGACGTCGGCCGCCTCCACCTTGCCGGCCGCCAGCGCCGCCGCGGCGGCGTGGACCGCGAGGTCGGTGGCGGTGAGCGTCTTGAATGCGCCGCCGAAGGCGCCGAAGGGCGTCCGGGCGGCGGAGAGGATGACGACCTCGACTGGACCGGCGCTCTTCATGGCGGACTCTCCTCGACGCGACGGGACCGGGCGGGGTGGGACGACGGCGGTGGTTCAGGGGCCGAGCAGCCCCATGACGGCGTAGGCGAGCACCGCCAGCGCCAGCAGGCAGGTGAGGAGCGCCACCGGCTGGCGCCGCAGCGCCCCGGCGGCGTGGCGCGCCAGCATGAGCAGGGCGAAGCCGGCGGCCAGCCCGTGGAAGATCGGCATGCCCTGTGGGCCGGTGGCCGGCGCCTGGATGAGGTCGGGCATCGGGGGTCAGGCCGCCGCCGGCGCCCCGGCCGGCTTCTTCTTGCCGAGGAGGCGGGCCAGCAGGATGCCCACCTCGTAGAAGAGGCACATGGGCACCGCCATCATGGCCAGGTTGAGCGGGTCGCCGGTGGGGGTGATGAGGGCTGCCAGCAGCGTGTTGGCGATCATGGCGTGGCGCCGGTACTTGACGAGGAACTCGACCGAGACCAGGCCGACCATGGAGAGGAAGGCGATGATGACCGGCACCTCGAAGACCACGCCGAAGCCGAGCAGCATCGCCATCACCAGCCCGAGCTGCTCGCTGATGGAGAGCATGGGGACCATCGAGGCGTCGCTGGCGATGGCCAGCATGGCCGGGAAGGCGGCCGGCATCACCAGCCGGTAGCAGAAGGCGGCGCCGGCATAGAAGAGCAGCGTGCCGAAGAAGAGGAAGGGGACCACCACCCGCTTCTCCTTCTTGTAGAGGCCGGGGGCGATGAACTGCCAGAGCTGGTAGAGGATCCAGGGCGCGGCCACGAAGACGCCGCCGTAGATGGCCACCTTGATGTAGACCATCATCGGCTCGATGGCGCTGGTGTAGATCAGCTTCTGCGCGCCGGCCGGGAGCGCCAGCCGCACCGGCTTCATCAGCTCGTCGACCAGCCGCTCCACGAACGAGCCGACCACCAGCATGCCGGCCAGCAGGCCGTAGAGCGAGAGCAGGACCCGCTTGCGCAGCTCGCGCAGGTGGTCCCAGAAGGTGAGCTTGCCCTCCCCCTCGGGCGCGGCGGGGGGCGGCAGGACCGGCGGCGGCGCGGCCGGCG
>JANMRY010000199.1:0-15972 GCA_031388695.1 Anaeromyxobacter sp.
CGAGATGGTGATGCCGGGCGACAACGTGGCGGTCGAGGTGGAGCTGATCACCACCGTGGCCATGGAGAAGGAGCTGCGCTTCGCCATCCGCGAGGGTGGCCGCACCGTCGGCTCCGGTGTCGTCTCGGAGATCATCCAGTAACCAACTCGCCTGCGGGGCGACGGGAGCAGTCATGGGAAGCAGGAGCATCATCCAGATGGAGTGCGCCGCCTGCAAGGAGCGCAACTACTCCACCACCAAGAACAAGAAGAAGACGCAGGACAAGCTCAACCTCTCCAAGTACTGCCCTCGCTGCCGCAAGCACGAGCTGCACAAGGAGACCAAGTAGCCCTGCGAAGAAGTTAGGCGAGTAGCTCCAACGGTAGAGCAGCGGTCTCCAAAACCGCGTGTTGGGGGTTCGAGTCCCTCCTCGCCTGCCACCTCGAGATGGGGAGAAGCGAACGCCTCACGGCGGCTTCACCCCGAGAAGGTCCGAAGCGTCATGGATAACGCCACTGGCGTCGAACAGCCGAAGCGGTACGTCGCGATCTTCTACGTCCTCGCGGCCATCGCCCTGGCCAAGTTCTTCGAGAAGATCAGCTCGCTGGTCTTCTCCTATGTCCGCTTCAACGACGCCACCGTGCTGGTCGAGGGCTGGACGGTCTCGACCGTCATCGGCTTCGCGCTGGCGGCGGTGCTGGCGGTGGTGGTCTGGCGCATCCCCAGGACCCAGTCGGTGTCGCTGGAGATCGCCCTGGAGCTGAAGCGCGTCACCTGGCCGAGCATGCGCGAGACGCGCGCCTCGACGGTGGCGGTGGTGGTGGCCAGCTTCATCGCGGCCATCGTGCTGGGGACTTTCGACTTCATCTGGGGCCAGCTCAGCGCGCTGGTCTACTAGGCGCGGGGACTATCGGGCGGGGGCGTCGGGCGCAGCGCCCAGGGCGTCAGCAGGGCGGCGGCGCATCGACGGAACGGAGAGCGGAATGGCGAAGAAGTGGTACGTGGTCCACACCTACTCGGGCTTCGAGAACAAGGTGAAGAAGTCCCTGGAAGAGCGCGTCAAGCAGGGGGCGCTCCAGGACTTCTTCGGCGAGGTTCTCATCCCGATGGAGGTGGTCCAGGAGATGGTCAAGGGGGAGAAGAAGACTTCCAAGCGGAAGTTCTTCCCCGGGTACATCCTCGTCAACATGGAGATGACCGACTCCACCTGGCACCTCGTCAAGGGGACCGCCAAGGTGACCGGCTTCGTCGGCTCCGCCAAGAACCCCAAGGACGTCCCCTCCATCACCGACGCCGAGGTCTCCCGCCTCACCGCGCAGATCTCCGAGGGCTCGCTCAAGCCGAAGCCCAAGGTCCAGTTCGAGGAGGGCGACCAGGTCCGCGTCATCGACGGCCCGTTCTCCAACTTCAACGGCTCGGTCGAGGAAGTGAAGCCGGAGAAGGGCAAGGTCCGCGTGCTGGTCTCGATCTTCGGCCGCGCCACCCCGGTCGAGCTCGACTTCATGCAGGTGGAAAAGACATAACCCCGCCGGCTTCAGCCGGCGGAATGGTTCGAGCAGCACGAGCAGGAAGACGCAGTTGCAGTCGCAGTTCACATCGCGTGGAAGGGCGACCCGCCCGATAGACCACGCAGGGCCAGCCGCACCGGCCCGGAAGGAAGGCACGACGTGAAGAAGATCACAGGTCAGATCAAGCTGCAGCTCCCGGCCGGCAAGGCCAACCCGGCGCCGCCGGTCGGCCCCGCGCTCGGCCAGCACGGCGTCAACATCATGGAGTTCTGCAAGCAGTTCAACGCCGCCACCCAGCCGCAGGCGAAGGAGGGGCTGATCATCCCGGTGATCATCACCGTGTACGCCGACCGGTCCTTCACCTTCCTGCTCAAGACGCCGCCGGCGGCCGTGCTCCTCAAGAAGGCGGCCGGCCTCCACACCGAGAAGAAGAAGGGCTCGGGAGCCCACAAGCCCGGCAAGGAGAAGGTCGGGCAGGTCACCAAGAAGAAGGTCGAGGAGATCGCCAAGCTGAAGATGCAGGACATGACGGCGGGCACGCTCGAGGCCGCGATGCGGACCATCGAAGGCACCGCGCGCTCCATGGGCATCGACATCGTCGGCTAACGCCGCCTTCAGCGAGGAACGACCACATGGCTCACATTGCGAAGAAGTACAAGACCGCGGCCACCAAGGTGGACCGCAACAAGCGCTACAAGCTCGACGACGCCCTCAAGCTGGTGAAGGAGACGGCCACCAAGAAGTTCGACGAGACGGTGGACGCCGCCATCAACCTCGGCGTCGACCCCAAGCACGCCGACCAGGTGGTCCGCGGCGCCGTGGTGCTGCCGCACGGCATGGGCAAGGCCGTCCGCCTCGCCGTCTTCGCCAAGGGCGACAAGGCCAAGGAGGCCAGCGACGCCGGGGCCGACATCGTCGGCGCCGAGGACCTGGCCGAGAAGATCCAGGGCGGCTTCATGGACTTCGACAAGGTGCTGGCGACCCCCGACATGATGGGCGTGGTCGGCCGCCTCGGCAAGGTGCTCGGGCCCCGCGGCCTGATGCCCAACCCGAAGATCGGCACCGTCTCCGCCGACATCGCCCGCGCCGTCAGGGAGCAGAAGGCCGGCAAGGTGGAGTTCCGCGTCGAGAAGGCCGGCATCGTCCACGTGCCGTTCGGCAAGGCCTCCTTCGACCAGGAGAAGCTCAAGGCCAACTTCCAGGCGATCATGGAGCTGGTCTTCAAGGCCAAGCCCCAGACCGCCAAGGGCGTCTACCTCAAGAACGTCACCGTCTCCTGCACCATGGGGCCGGGCATCAAGCTCGACACCTCCGAGCTGTCGGCGGCGCACGCCTAGCAACCCGCTCTACCCGCCGGCATGTCGCCGGGCGGGAACGATGTGCCCGGCGGCATGACGCCGCCGGGGATTCTGGTCCAAGACAGCGGGCCCGCCCGACCCCGAGTGCGAGTGGTTCAAGGGGGAGGGTGGCCAAGCGGAGCCGAGAGGCCCCGACCCGCCGAGACGGAACCTGCGGTCTTCTTCGCAGCGTCCCCTGCTTGGCCAGGGGGTATTGGTACCGGCCTTCGGCCGTCCCAAGCCCACGAACGAAGCCGTCGACCTTCCGGGTCGGCGGCCAGGAAGGTGGTGAGTACATTTGAACCGGACGGAGAAGGAAGAGGTCATCGCGGAGCTGCACGCCAAGATGGCCAAGGCCCGGGCCGCCATCGTGGCGGAGCCCAGGGGTCTCGACGTGGAGACGGTCACCGCGCTGCGCAAGAAGCTTCGCGACAGCAAGGTGGAGTACCGCGTCGTGAAGAACACCCTCGCCGCGCGCGCCGCCAAGGGCACGCCGGTGGAGGTGGTCGCCGATTTGTTCGTGGGGCCGACCGCGATCGTCATGTCGTACGACGACGTCGTCGCCCCCGCGAAGCTGCTCACGGAGTTCATGAAGGACCGTGAGAACTTCGCGATTCGCGGGGCGGTGGTGGAGGGAGCACGGGTCGACGCCAAGGGCGTCACGGCGCTCGCGAAGCTGCCAGGCATCAATGAGCTGCGTGCGCAGATCCTGGGGATGCTGACCCAGCCTGCCACCAAGCTCGCCCGCATCATCGGCACCCCGGCCCAGCAGCTCGCCCGCGTGCTCGGCGCGCGGAAGGACCAGCTGGAGAAGCAGTCGTAAACGGTACTGGACCCGGGGCGCGCGGTGCGCACCCCCTTGAACGCTGCGGAGTGAGCCCTGGAAGGGCGCTTCGCTTGAGAAAAGGAAGAGTCAAATGGCCGATCTGAATGCCATCGTGGAGCAGCTGTCTGGTCTCACCATCCTGCAGGCTGCCGAGCTGGTGAAGCAGCTGGAGCAGAAGTGGGGCGTTTCCGCCGCGGCTGCCGTCGCCGTGGCCGCTGGTCCGGCCGCTGCCGGCCCGGCCGCCGCCGCCGAGGAGAAGACCGAGTTCTCGGTCGTCCTCGCCGACGCCGGCGCGAACAAGATCAACGTCATCAAGGAGGTCCGTGCGGTCACGGGCCTGGGCCTGAAGGAGGCCAAGGACCTGGTCGAGGCCGCCCCCAAGGAAGTCAAGGGTGGCATTCCGAAGGCGGAGGCCGACGAGATCAAGAAGAAGCTCGAGGCCGCCGGCGCCAAGGTCGAGATCAAGTAGCGCCGTTCGGGAGGCGCGGGGTGGTCCGAGAGGGCCACCCCGTGTCACCCGCGACCGGATGAAGTGGTGAGCCGGCCGCGAGGCTGGCTAGACGCTTTTCAAGCAGCTCGCATCAGCGAAAGAGGTCCGTCTCGATGGCGACGATCCAGAGCAATTTCCGAGTCCGCAGGAACTTCGGGAAGATCAACAAGATCGCGGAGATCCCCAACCTCATCGCCATCCAGAAGACCAGCTACGACAAGTTCCTGCAGGTCGACGTGGCGCCCGAGAAGCGGGACGACACCGGCCTGCACGGCGTCTTCAAGTCGGTCTTCCCCATCAAGGACTTCAACGAGACCAGCTCGCTCGAGTTCGTGAGCTACCACCTCGAGAAGCCCAAGTACGACGTCGACGAGTGCCACCAGCGTGGCATGACCTACTCGGCGCCCATCAAGGTGGTGGTCCGCCTGGTGGTCTGGGACAAGGACGAGGAGACCGGCGCGCAGTCGATCCGCGACGTCAAGGAGCAGGAGGTCTACTTCGGCGAGATCCCGCTGATGACGGCCAACGGCACCTTCATCATCAACGGCACCGAGCGCGTGGTGGTGAGCCAGCTGCACCGCTCCCCCGGCGCCTTCTTCGATCACGACAAGGGCAAGAGCCACGCCTCCGGCAAGCTGCTCTACAACGCCCGCATCATCCCGTACCGCGGCTCCTGGATCGACTTCGAGTTCGACCACAAGGACATCCTCTACGTCCGCATCGATCGGCGCCGCAAGCTGCCGGCCACGGTGCTGCTGCGCGCCCTCGGCGGCGTGCCCGACACCGCCAAGAAGAACCCCATCGACTTCCGCGGCACCGCCGAGGAGATCCTCAAGTACTACTACGACGTCGAGACCATCCGCATCGAGGGGAAGGGGAAGTACGAGAAGGACCTCAACCCCGAGCTGCTCAAGGGCCAGCGCGCCACGCGCGACATCAAGGACCCGAAGGGCGGCGAGGTCATCGTCAAGAAGAACCGCAAGTACACCGAGGGCGCCATCAAGAAGCTGGTCGCCGCCCGGATGAAGTCGCTGCCGGTGGAGGCCGAGGAGGTCTACACCAAGGTCTCCGCCGAGGACGTCGTCGACGAGAGCACCGGCGAGGTGCTGCTGGAGACCAACGAGGAGGTCACCGAGGCCAAGGTCGAGGAGCTGCGCAAGCGCAACCTCACCGAGTTCAAGGTCCTCTTCATCGACAACCTCAACGTCCTGCCGTCGCTGCGCGACACCCTGATGCAGGACAAGATCGCCACGCCCGACGAGGCGATCATGGAGATCTACCGCCGCCTGCGCCCGGGTGATCCGCCGACCCCGGACACGGCCGGCTCGCTCTTCCTCAACCTCTTCTTCAACCCCGAGCGCTACGACCTCTCCAAGGTCGGGCGCCTCAAGCTCAACTACAAGTTCGGGCTGGAGGAGCCGCTCGACAACACCATCCTCACCAAGCGCGACATCCTCGAGGTGGTGCGCTTCCTCATCGACCTCAAGAACGGCAAGCCGAACAAGGACGTCGACGACATCGACCACCTCGGCAACCGCCGGGTCCGCGCCGTCGGCGAGCTGCTGGAGAACCAGTACCGCATCGGCCTGGTCCGCATGGAGCGCGCCATCAAGGAGCGCATGAGCCTGCAGGAGATCGAGACGCTCATGCCGCACGACCTGATCAACGCCAAGCCGGTCACGGCGGTGATCAAGGAGTTCTTCGGCTCGTCCCAGCTCTCGCAGTTCATGGACCAGACCAACCCGCTCTCCGAGGTCACGCACAAGCGCCGCCTCTCGGCCCTCGGGCCCGGCGGCCTGACCCGCGAGCGCGCCGGCTTCGAGGTCCGCGACGTCCACTCGACGCACTACGGCCGCATCTGCCCCATCGAGACCCCGGAAGGCCCGAACATCGGCCTGATCGCCTCGCTCTCCAGCTACGCGCGGGTCAACGAGTACGGCTTCGTGGAGACCCCGTACCGCAAGGTCGAGAAGGGCCGCGTCACCGACGAGGTCACCTTCTACTCGGCGCTCGAGGAGGAGAAGCACATCATCGCCCAGGCCAACGCGCCGGTCGATCGCCGCGGCCACTTCGAGGGCAGCAACGTCTCCTGCCGCAAGGAGGGTGAGTACATCCTCGCCAAGCCGGAGGAGGTCGACCTGATGGACGTGTCGCCGAACCAGCTGGTCTCGGTGGCCGCCTCGCTGGTCCCGTTCCTCGAGAACGACGACGCCAACCGCGCCCTGATGGGCTCGAACATGCAGCGCCAGGCGGTGCCGCTGCTGCGCACCACCGCCCCCCTCGTCGGCACCGGCATCGAGGCCATCGTGGCCCGCGACTCCGGCGTCACCGTGGTGGCCCGCCGCGACGGCATCGTCCAGTCGGTCGACGCCTCGCGCATCGTCGTCAAGGCCGACGTCGCCACCTCGACCACCGACGTGGCCAACTCGGTCGACATCTACAACCTGACCAAGTACCAGCGCTCCAACCAGAACACCTGCATCAACCAGAAGCCCATCGTGAAGCCGGGCGAGCGGGTCAAGAAGGGTGACGTCATCGGCGACGGCCCCGCCACCGAGCAGGGCGAGCTGGCGCTCGGCCGCAACGTGGTGGTCGCCTTCATGCCGTGGCAGGGCTACAACTTCGAGGACTCGATCCTCCTCTCCGAGCGGCTCATCAAGGAGGACGTGTTCACCTCGGTGCACATCGAGGAGTTCGAGTGCGTCGCCCGTGACACCAAGCTCGGCAAGGAAGAGATCACCCGGGACATCCCCAACGTCGGCGAGGAGGCCCTCAAGGACCTCGACGAGTCGGGCATCATCCGCATCGGCGCCGAGGTCAAGCCGGGCGACATCCTGGTCGGCAAGATCACCCCCAAGGGCGAGACCCAGCTCTCCCCCGAGGAGAAGCTGCTGCGCGCCATCTTCGGCGAGAAGGCCGGCGACGTCCGCGACAGCTCGCTGCGCGTCCCCCCGGGGGTGACCGGCACGGTCATCAACGCCAAGGTCTTCAGCCGCAAGGGCGTGGAGAAGGACGAGCGGGCCAAGGCCATCGAGGAGATGGAAGAGGCCAAGCTGCTCAAGGATCAGAACGACGAGATCAAGATCATCCAGGACTCGGCGTACCAGAAGATCCGGCGGCTGCTCAACGGCAAGGAGGCCACCGGCCGCCTCGTCGACGACCGCGGTGAGCAGCTGCTCAAGCGCGGCGAGGCCATCAGCGACGAGGTGCTCGACGCCATCCCCCAGCGCTACTGGGGCGAGATCACCGTCGACGGCGACGTCTCCGACCTGGTCCGCAAGATCATCGAGAACTTCCAGGAGCAGCAGGACCTGGTGAAGCTGCTCTTCAGCGAGAAGATCGGCCGCCTCAAGAAGGGCGACGAGCTCCCGCCGGGCGTCATCAAGATGGTCAAGGTCTACGTCGCCATCAAGCGCAAGCTGGCGGTGGGCGACAAGATGGCCGGCCGCCACGGCAACAAGGGCGTGGTCTCCCGCGTGCTCCCCGAGGAGGACCTGCCGTACCTCGAGGACGGCACGCCGGTCGACATCGTCCTCAACCCGCTGGGCGTCCCCTCGCGCATGAACGTGGGGCAGATCCTCGAGACCCACCTCGGCTGGGCGGCCCGCAACGTCGGGCTGCGGCTCAACGAGATGCTGGAGAAGAACTTCGGGCCCAACGAGCTCCGCAAGAAGCTCAAGAAGGTCTTCGAGGGCGGAGAGGGCAACGGCAACGAGAAGACGCTGGCGCTCATCGACGACCTGCCGCAGGCCGAGCTGCCCAAGCTGGTCCAGAAGCTCCGCAACGGCGTGCACGTCGCCACCCCGGTCTTCGACGGCTGCCGCGAGGAGGAGATGCGCGACCTGCTGGTCCAGGGCGACGCCACCATGCAGTCGGTGCTCTTCGACGGCCGCACCGGTGAGCCGTTCGACCAGGACGTCACCGTGGGCGTGATGTACATGCTCAAGCTCCACCACCTGGTCGACGAGAAGATCCACGCCCGGTCGATCGGGCCGTACTCCCTGGTCACCCAGCAGCCGCTGGGCGGCAAGGCGCAGTTCGGCGGCCAGCGCCTCGGCGAGATGGAGGTCTGGGCCATGGAGGCCTACGGCGCCGCCTACTCGCTGCAGGAGTTCCTCACCGTCAAGTCGGACGACGTGGTGGGGCGCACCAGGATGTACGAGGCCATCGTCAAGGGGGAGAACACGCTGGAGTCGGGCCTGCCCGAGTCCTTCAACGTGCTCATCAAGGAGCTCCAGAGCCTCGCGCTCGACGTGGAGCTCCTCGAGTCGCCCGAGGCGAAGGCGCAGCGCGAGCTGGAGGCGGCCACCGCGTCCACCGACCCGCTCGCCCCGCGCCCCAGCGGCGACAAGAAGACGGCCTAGTCAGCGTTCCAACGGAATTCGAGAAGCCAGGGAGTCGACGTGAAGGATATCTTCAATTTCTTCGAGAAGCCGAAGGACCCGCTGTCGTTCTCAGCCATCCGCATCTCGCTGGCCAGCCCGGACAAGATCCGGCAGTGGTCGCACGGCGAGGTGAAGAAGCCGGAGACGATCAACTACCGGACCTTCAAGCCGGAGCGGGACGGCCTCTTCTGCGCCAAGATCTTCGGGCCGGTCAAGGACTACGAGTGCAACTGCGGCAAGTACAAGCGCATGAAGCACCGCGGCGTGGTCTGCGAGAAGTGCGGCGTCGAGGTCATCCAGTCCAAGGTGCGGCGCGAGCGGCTCGGCCACATCACGCTGGCCACCCCGGTTGCGCACATCTGGTTCCTCAAGTCGCTGCCCTCGCGCATCGGCAACCTGCTCGACATCACGCTCAAGGACCTGGAGAAGGTCCTCTACTGTGAGTCGTTCATCGTCATCGACCCCAAGGCCAGCCCGCTGCTGCGCGGCGAGCTGCTGACCGAGGACCGCTACCACAAGGCCATGGAGGAGCACGGCTCCGACTCCTTCACCGCCGGCATGGGCGGCGAGGCGGTGCTGGAGCTGCTCCGCGCCGTCGGCCCCAGCGACAGCAAGTACGGGGAGGGCATGTCCGGCCTCGGCGAGGAGCTGCGCGCCGAGATGAAGGAGGCCACCTCCGACGCCAAGCGCAAGAAGATCGCCAAGCGGCTCAAGGTGGTCGAGGCCTTCACCAGCTCCGGCAACAAGGCCGACTGGATGATGCTCGAGGTCATCCCGGTCATCCCGCCCGACCTGCGCCCGCTGGTCCCGCTCGACGGCGGCCGCTTCGCGACCTCCGACCTCAACGACCTCTACCGCCGCGTCATCAACCGCAACAACCGGCTCAAGCGGCTCCAGGAGCTCAACGCCCCCGACATCATCATCCGCAACGAGAAGCGGATGCTGCAGGAGGCGGTCGACGCCCTCTTCGACAACGGGCGCCGCGGCAAGACCATCACCGGCCCCAACAAGCGGCCGCTCAAGTCCCTGAGCGACATGCTCAAGGGCAAGCAGGGCCGGTTCCGCCAGAACCTGCTCGGCAAGCGCGTCGACTACTCGGGCCGCTCGGTCATCGTGGTCGGCCCGGAGCTCAAGCTGCACCAGTGCGGCCTGCCCAAGATCATGGCGCTGGAGCTCTTCAAGCCCTTCATCTACAACAAGCTTGAGGAGAAGGGCTTCGTCACCACCATCAAGTCGGCCAAGAAGATGGTGGAGAAGGAGCGCCCCGAGGTCTGGGACATCCTCGACGAGGTGATCCGCGAGCACCCGGTGCTGCTCAACCGCGCCCCGACGCTGCACCGCCTCGGCATCCAGGCCTTCGAGCCGGTGCTGATCGAGGGCAAGGCCATCCAGCTCCACCCGCTGGTCTGCACCGCCTTCAACGCCGACTTCGACGGCGACCAGATGGCCGTGCACGTGCCGCTCTCCATCGAGGCGCAGATGGAGGCCCGCGTGCTCATGATGAGCACCAACAACATCCTCTCCCCGGCGCACGGCAAGCCCATCATCGTGCCGTCGCAGGACATCGTGCTCGGCATCTACTACATGACCCGCGAGCGGGCCTTCGCCAAGGGCGAGGGCAAGTCGTTCGCGAGCCCGGACGAGATCCGCGCCGCCTACGACCAGGGCGAGGTCGACCTGCAGGCCAAGGTCTGGGTGCGCATGGACGGCAAGCGCGTCGAGACCACGGTCGGCCGGGTCATGCTCTACGACATCGTCCCCAAGCGGCTCCCCTTCGAGTCGATCAACAAGGTGATGGACAAGAAGCAGCTGCAGGCGCTCATCGACCAGACCTACCGCCTCTGCGGTGAGAAGGAGACGGTGCTGCTGGCCGACCGGGTCCGCTCGCTCGGCTACGGCCACGCCACCAAGGCCGGCATCTCCATCGCCCTCGACAACATGGCGATCCCGAAGAAGAAGCAGGAGCTGCTCGACCGCGCCACCGGCGAGGTCGACGACATCCAGACCCAGTACGCCGAGGGGCTCATCACCAACGGCGAACGGACCAACAAGGTCATCGACGTCTGGTCGCAGGTCACCGAGGAGGTGGCCAGCGAGATGATGGGGCAGATCGGCAGCGAGATCGCCACCGGCACCGGCAAGGAAGGGAAGAAGGAGGAGCGCAAGCAGCCGTCCTTCAACCCCATCTTCATCATGGCCGACTCCGGCGCCCGCGGCTCGGCCCAGCAGATCCGCCAGCTGGCCGGCATGCGCGGCCTGATGGCCAAGCCCTCCGGCGAGATCATCGAGACCCCCATCACGGCCAACTTCCGCGAGGGGCTCAACGTCCTGCAGTACTTCATCTCCACGCACGGCGCCCGCAAGGGGCTGGCCGACACCGCGCTCAAGACCGCCAACTCCGGCTACCTGACCCGCCGCCTCGTCGACGTGGCCCAGGACGCCATCATCACCGAGTACGACTGCGGCGCCATGGACGGCATCACCCTGCGCGCCCTGGTCGAGGGCGGCGAGATCATCGAGCCCATGGGCGAGCGCATCCTCGGCCGCGTGGCGCTCGACGACATCCTCGACACCATCACCGGCAACGTGGTGGTCAAGGCCAACGAGGAGATCGACGAAGCCAAGGTCAAGCTCATCGAGTCCTCCGGCATCGACAAGGTGCGGATCCGCTCGGTGCTCACCTGCCAGGCCCGGCGCGGCATCTGCGTCGAGTGCTACGGCCGCGACCTGGCGCGAGGCCGCAAGGTCAGCGTCGGCGAGGCGGTCGGCGTCATCGCCGCCCAGTCGATCGGCGAGCCCGGCACCCAGCTGACCATGCGGACCTTCCACATCGGCGGCGCCGCGTCCCGGCGCGCCGAGCAGTCGAACCTGGAGAACCGCAACGCCGGCGTCGTCAAGCTGCTCAACGTGGCGGTGGCCAAGAAGAAGGACGGCACCCTCATCGTCATGAACCGCAACGGCGAACTGCTGGTCACCGACGACCAGGGGCGCGAGCGCGAGCGGTACAGCCTGGTCTACGGCGCCAAGCTGCTGGTCCGCGAGGGCCAGAAGATCGAGGGCCAGACCATGCTGGCCGAGTGGGATCCCTACTCGATGCCGATCATCACCGAGGTGGCCGGCCGCGTGAAGTACGGCGACCTGGTGGACGGCGTGACCATCAACGACTCGGTGGACGAGGTCACCGGCCTCTCCCGCAAGACCGTGGTCACCTCCAAGGATCCGGACGCCCGTCCCCGCATGTCGATCAAGGGTGACGACGGCCAGACCCGCAAGCTGGCCAACTCCGAGGCCGACGCCCGCTACATGCTCCCCGAGGGCGCCAACCTGGTGGTCAACGACGGCGACGAGGTCGACGCCGGCGACGTGCTGGCGAAGATGCCGCGCGAGACCACCAAGACCAAGGACATCACCGGCGGCCTGCCGCGCGTGGCCGAGCTCTTCGAGGCCCGCAAGCCCAAGGAGCACGCCGTCATCTCCGAGATCGACGGCGTGGTCGCCTTCGGCAAGGACACCAAGGGCAAGCGCAAGGTGGTCATCACCCCCGAGGTGGACGGCAAGCTGCGCCCCGACCTGGCCAAGGAGTACCTGATCGCCAAGGGCAAGCACATCAGCGTCCACACCGGCGACCGCGTCGCCGCGGGCGAGCCGCTCATGGACGGCTCCTCCAACCCGCACGACATCCTCCGGGTGCTGGGCGAGAAGGAGCTGGCGCGCTGGCTGGTCGACGAGGTCCAGGAGGTCTACCGGCTCCAGGGCGTGAAGATCAACGACAAGCACATCGAGACCATCGTCCGCATGATGCTGCGCCGCGTCCGCGTGGTGGAGGTGGGCGACGCCAACTTCCTGGCCGACGAGCAGGTCGAGAAGTGGGTCTTCGAGCAGGAGAACGAGCGGGTGCTCTCCGAGAACGGCAAGCCGGCCCAGGCCGAGCCGCTGCTGCTCGGCATCACCAAGGCCTCGCTCTCGACCGAGTCCTTCATCTCGGCCTCGTCGTTCCAGGAGACCACCAAGGTGCTGACCGAGGCCGCCATCAGCGGCAAGGTCGACAACCTGCGCGGCCTCAAGGAGAACGTCATCATGGGCCGGCTCATCCCGGCCGGCACCGGCCTGCACCACTACAAGCACCTCGACATCGAGGTGGAGACGCCGGTGGACGCCGTCGAGGAGGCCGAGGAGGCCTTGGCGTCGGTGATGGGCGAGGAGTAGGCCACCCCCGAGCAGCGGCCCCTCCGGGGGCTGCGGGTTCACCGAGAGGTCCAGTCCCTGATGGGGCTGGGCCTCTCTCACGTATGGGGATCAGGCTGGACAAGATTCGGCGCAATGGCTTGATTTAACGCAATTCACTGAGCGAGACCGAGTCGCTCCGGCTCTGGTGTCCACTTGATGTCCATCAAATGTCTGGACGTAGCCGGTTCAGTCATGGCAAACCTCCTTACGTTGCTGTTGTGGAAAAGCGGTCACGGCGGGTCTTAGGGAAGAACTACTCCGGGACAGGAGTTGTCGAGAAGGTGTCGCAACAGGCTAGTTGACGAATTCGGTCCAGATTGTTAGCGTCCCCGAAATTTGAACGTCGCAGCGGAAGCAGCCCGAAGCCGGAATCTCCAGGGAAGAAAGGTGCACTCGATGAAGACCGGGACCACGCAGCGCGGAGGCAGGGAGTTCGATGAGCTGGCGCCGTACCTCAGGGCGGTGCGCGACTTCCCGCCGCTCTCCCGCGAAGAGGAGCACACCACCGCGGTCAGGGCCCGCAAGGGCGACGTCAAGGCCAAGCAGAAGCTGGTGCGCCACAACCTCGCCTTCGTCGTCGCCATCTCGCGCAAGCAGCGGCGCGGCACCGTCCGGCTCGATGACCTGATCCAGGAGGGGAACGTCGGCCTGATGCGCGCGGTCGAGAAGTTCGACCCGGGCGCCGGGACCCGCTTCTCCACTTACGCGGTCTGGTGGATCCGCGCCTACGTCGGCAAGTACCTCAAGGAGGCCCGTAGCACGGTCCGGCCGCAGAGCGGCACCGTGGCCCAGCCCGACATGTCGCTCGACAGCTCGGTCGACGAGGAGGGGGAGACCACCCACCTGGAGCGGCTCGAGGACGACGGCCCGGGGCCGGAGGAGCTCTACCTGCAGACCGAGGGCGACCGCGACGTCCGCGAGGCGCTCGGCAAGGTGCGCAAGCGGATCGGTGAGCTCGGCTGGGACATCGTCCACAACCGGCTCGAGCAGGACCAGCCCCGCACCCTGGAGGAGATCGGCAAGCGCTGGGGCGTCTCCCGTGAGCGGGTCCGGCAGGTCGAGCTCAAGACCAAGCAGTTCCTCGAGCGCTACCTGACGCCAGAAGAGCGCGACGCCGCCTAGCAGGCTCCCACGCTCCGCGCAGCCACGCGCCCGCCCGGTCCGCCGAGGCGGGCGCAGTCATGTCCGGCACCGATGTCCGGCACCGATGCCCGATGCCGAGGCTCGGCACCGGACCTGCACTCCCAGCCCAGGTCGCCCGCTGCGCCCGGCCTTCGCCGCGCGCCGGTTCGAGGCGACCTGGAGGCGCGGCATGGAGCAGGTCCGGGTCCTGAAGCGGGAGAAGGTGCCGGAAAGACCGGCCCGCCGGCGCATCTCGGCCGCCGAGTGGATGGGGGCAGAGCGGGCCGAGGCGCTCGTGGCCAGCGCCGAGGCGGAGGCCGCAGCGGTTCGCGCCGCGGCCGACCAGGTCCGCGCCGCGGCCGTGCTCGAGGGGAGGGCCGAGGGCAGGGCCGAGGGGCTCGAGGCCGCCGCCGAGCAGGTGAGCGCCCGGGTCGGCCAGCTTGCCGAGGCCCAGGCCACCTGGCTGGCCTGCGCCGAGCTCGACCTCGCCGAGCTGGCGGTGGAGATGGCCAGGCGCATCCTCGGCCAGGAGCTGCGCGCCGATCCAGGGGCGGTCCTGGCCAGCGCGCGCGCTGCGCTGCGGGTGGCCGGGCCGGCTCGCCGCCTGCGAGTCCGGCTCCACCCCGACCTGGTGGCGGAGCTGCGCGAGCGGACGCCGGCGCTGGCCAGCCAGGTCGAAGGCCGGGCGCTCGAGCTGGTGGCCGATGCGGCGCTCATCCCTGGTGACGTGCTGGTCGAGACCGAGGCCGGACAGGTCGACGGTCGCCTCGAGAGCCGGCTGGAGCGCTTCCGCGCCGCGCTGGCCCGGGCGGCGGCGTGACCAGCCCAGCGCGGAGGCTGGCCGCGCTCGACCAGGCCGCGCCGCTGCGGCTGGAGGGGCGGCTCACCCGGCTCTCCGGGCTGGCGCTGGAGGCGGCCATGGCCGGGGTGCGGCTCGGTGGGCTGGTCGAGGTGGCGAGGCCCGGCCGCCCGCTGCTGGCCGAGGTGGTGGCGCTCCACGAGGAGCGCGCGGTGCTCCTGCCCCTCGGTGACCCGGCCGGCGTCGGCCTCCACGCCGAGGTCCGCTCCCGGGGGCGCCCGCTCACGGTGGCGGTCGGCGAGCCGCTGCTCGGCCGGGTGCTCGACGGGCTGGGTGCGCCCCTCGACGGCCATCCGCTCCCGCCCGGGCTGGTCGACTGGGCCGTCGATCGGCCTCCGCCGTCGCCGCTGGTCCGCCGCCCGGTGATCGAGCCGCTGCTCTTCGGCGTGAGGGCCCTCGACGGGCTGCTCACCGCCGGCCGCGGGCAGCGGCTCGGCCTCTTCGCGGGGGCCGGGGTCGGCAAGTCGACGCTGCTCGGCCAGCTGGCCCGCGGCGCCCGCGCCGACCTCTCGGTCATCTGCCTGCTCGGGGAGCGCGGGCGGGAGGTGGGCGAGTTCCTCGAGGAGGCGCTCGGGGCCGACGGCCTGCGGCGCAGCGTGGTGGTGGTGGCCACCAGCGACCAGCCGGCGCTGGTCCGGCTTCGCGCCGCCGGGGTCGCCACCGCCATCGCCGAGTGGTTCGCCGAGCAGGGTGGCGAGGTGCTGCTGCTGTTCGACTCGCTCACCCGCTTCGCCCGGGCCCAGCGCGAGGTCGGCCTGGCCGCCGGCGAGCCGCCAGCGCGGCAGGGCTACCCGGCCTCGGTCTTCCAGGCTTTGCCGCGCCTGCTGGAGCGGGCCGGCAACCGGGCCCGCGGCGGCGTCAGCGCCGTCTACACCGTGCTGGTGGCCGGTGGCGACCTCGACGAGCCGATCGCCGACGAGGCGCGCTCGCTCCTCGACGGCCACGTGGTGCTCGACCGCCGGCTGGCGGAGCAGGGGCGCTTCCCGGCCATCGACCCGCTCGCCAGCGTCTCGCGGGTCATGCCCCGGGTCACCACGCCGGCCCACCGGGCGGCGGCCGCGCGGGTGCGGGAGCTGCTGGCGGCGCTGGAGCAGGGGCGGGAGCTGGTCCGGCTCGGGGCCTACCAGGCCGGCAGCGACCCGGCGCTCGACAGGGCCCTGGAGCGACGAGCGGCGCTCGAGGCCTTCCTGCGCCAGCCTCCCGGCCCGCCCGAGCCGCTCGAGGCGACCCTGGCCGCG
>JANMRY010000174.1:0-37974 GCA_031388695.1 Anaeromyxobacter sp.
TGGAACTCCCACAGGTGTCCGAGCGTCGGCTCCCCTTCGAACAGGGCGCGCGACCTGGGGAGAAAGTCATTGAGGATGGTCTTGTCGAAGCGGGCCTCCGGCGTGCCGACGAAGTGGTCTTTCGTGACCATCCGCTTGAGCGCATCGAGTATGGCCGTCGCCTCGCTCGCCACGATCACCGCTGGTCCGAAGTCGTCCGCCTCGACCTTCGATGAGCGCTTGCGCGCGATCTCTTCGATGGTCCTGCCGGCCCATGTCCTTTCGAAGCCGAGGGCCCTGCAGAACGCACTCACCTCGGGGGACGCGATGAAGTCGAGATCGGCGCGCTCTCCGCCGTCCACCGCCGCGAGCTTCCCCATGACGTAGTCGATGGCCTTGGGCCTGGTGGCATAGGCCGCCGCGAGTCGCGCGGTCTCGGGATCGAGAGAGTCCTCTGCTTTCCTCATACTGCTTGCTCTAACCAGCGGACGACCACCTGGGGCGCAATTCCTGGTCCAGGCCGCATGACGGACCGAACAGACCCCAAAGTGCCTTCTTGAGGCCTACACGTTCCGAAGCCGTGAAGGGGCCGCGGCCAGGCTCATGACGCCAGCAAGACCTCGGCTGGAATTCCCAGCTGTCGGTGGAGGCGGCGGATCATGTGGAGGGTGAGCCGACGCCGGCCGGAGAGCACCTCTGAGCCCCGGGCTCGCGATCCGATGCTTGGCTCCAGCGCCTTCCGGTCAAGGTCGAGCTGCTCCATCCGGAAGCGGATGGCCGCCACCGGATCGGCCAGTCGGTACTTGTTCCCGCCGATGTTGAACACCACTCGACCACTCCCGACCAGGCTCGCGTTGCGGTGCCCTCCCATGCATTGCCCGATCCCGCCTTGGGAGCAAACGGTGGAGCGCTACGACTCCCACCCGATCCAGAAGCGCCGGACGGAGTCATGGCGCGGCACAGGCGCCAATAATGACCAGGACCGAGTGAACGCTTGACGTTCAAGTGTTCTGGGGATAACCTGCGTTCATGATCGTGGGCTACCTCGACGACGCGACCCGGGACATCCACATCGGAGAGGAGTCCAAGGCGGCCCGGCGCTTTGCGGCGGCCCTGCGCAAGGTGGCCCGTCGGAAGCTCGACCTCATCGGGGCGGCTGCAGAGATCCGCGATCTGGCCGTTCCTCCGGGCAATCGCCTGGAGCAGCTCCGCGGAGACCTGGCAGGGTTTTACAGCATCCGGGTGAACGATCAGTTCCGGATCATCTTCAAGTTCGAGGCGGGCAATGCCTCGAACGTGCAGCTCATCGACAACCACTGAGGAGGCAACATGCTCACCACCGCCACCATGAAGCGCCGCCCGACGCTCCCCGGGGAGATGCTCCTCGAGGAGTTCCTGCGTCCCTCGGGCACTACGCAGGTGGAGCTGGCCGCCCGCATGGGCGTGCCGATCCAGCGGCTCAACGGGGTCATCTCCGGCCGGCGTGCCGTTACCGCCGAGACGGCGATCCTCCTTTCGCGCGCACTGGGGACCACCCCGGCGCTCTGGCTGAACCTCCAGGTCGCTGTCGATCTCTGGGATGCCGAGCACAAGCTCGGCCCCGCTCGTCCCTCCCGGCGCCGTGGGACTTCGGGGCACCGGACCGCCCCCGCTCACAGGTAGTTCTCACGAACGAGGGGTCAGCGCCGCGTCGACCCTGATTGCCCTCGACGACACCCGAACCGCGGGCAGGCGTCCCTCATCGATCATCCGGGACCCTGGGGCACTTTCCCAAGTCATTTGCAGTGCGATGGCAGGCCCGCGCTTCGGCCGGCCGGTCGGAGGCGAC
The DNA here is from genome assembly GCA_031388695.1 of Anaeromyxobacter sp. Taxonomy (GTDB): domain Bacteria; phylum Myxococcota; class Myxococcia; order Myxococcales; family Anaeromyxobacteraceae; genus JADKCZ01. The sequence goes on from JANMRY010000174.1 coordinate 1,808, forward strand.
GTTGCTCTGGGTCCGTTTTGGGCGCCCAAACCGCAAGAGCGGGGCCATGCACGGGGCGTGCGCACTACTGCGGCGGGTAGTACCTGAGCGAACTCCCCATCTCTCTCGGCGAGGTCGCCTCGAAGGACTACTTGTATCCGACATCGACTGCTCCGGGCGAGGCTGCCGGACCACCCGAAACTGGCGCTGTCAGGCCGCGCCGGTAGGATGGCCCCGGTCTGCGCAGCCTTCGCCTGCAGCGAGGAACCGATGGCACGACGCGGCCGCACCCAGACGGGAAGCTCGATGACCTACGCCGAAGATCGTGTCGCCGCCGAGACCGGGCGGGTGCTGCTGGCGCTCTACCGGGCCGGGCTGGAGGTCCACGTCACGCCCGACGGCATCACCGGCCAGGCCAGCGCCCGCATCGTGGCCGGCCCGCAGGCCAAGCGGCGCCACGCCACCACCCGCACCGCGCGCGCCACCGGCGACTCGCCGCTGTCGGCCATCTGCGCGGCGGTGGAGCGGCTCAACGCCCGGGCCGGCGCCATCCTGGTGGCGCTCGACTGATCTCAGGTGAAGATGCCGTCCAGCTTCTCCTCGATGAAGCTCTTCACCCGCCCCACCACCGCGCCGCCGAGCAGGCCGTGGGTCAGCTCCACCCGCACCAGCCCATCGCGGATGGTGCAGAGCCCCTTCACGCCCAGCTTCTCCGGCACCACGATGGTCCGGGCGGCGGCGTCGAACTGGCAGGCGATGCCGTACTTCTCGCCGAGCTTCCGCAGGATCTTCTCGGCCTCCCCGTAGAGCTGGTCGGCGCTCTTGCCCGGGTAGGCCCGCTCGATGTTCTTCACCGCCATCAGCGCCTCCGCTTCGTCGCCCGCTGGTAGGGCGTGGGGTCAGGGACTCCGGCCTCGACGAACCCCTTGCGTCGCAGCAGGCAGGCGTCGCAGCGCCCGCAGGCCCGGCCTCGGACCGGATCGTAGCAGGACATGGTGGCGCCGTAGGGGACGCCGAGGCGGGTGCCGAGCCGGATGATGCCGGCCTTGGAGCGCCGCAGCAGCGGCGCCACGATCCGGAGCGGGCGGCCGCCGACGCCGGCCTTGGTGGCGACCCGGGCCAGCTTCTCGAAGGCGGCGAGGAACTCGGGGCGGCAGTCGGGGTAGCCCGAGTAGTCGACGGCATTGACGCCGACGTGGATCTCCTCGGCCCCCAGCACCTCGGCGTAGGCCAGCGCCAGCGAGAGCAGCACGGTGTTGCGCGCCGGCACGTAGGTGACCGGGATCTCCCGGGCCATGGCCGCGGCGCTGCGCCCCTTGGGCACGGCGATGGCCCCGTCGGTGAGGGCCGATCCGCCGAAGGCCGAGAGGTCGACCTTGACGACGCGGTGGCCCGCCGCCCCGAGCCGCCGGGCCAGGGCGCGGGCCCGGGCCAGCTCGCCGCGGTGGCGCTGACCGTAGTCGACCGAGAGGCAGTGGACCTCGCGGCCGGCGTCGAGCGCGGCGGCGAGGACGGTGGTGCTGTCGAGCCCGCCCGAGAGCAGGACCACGGCGCGGATCGGTCGGCGTGGCGTCATCGGGTTCCGATGAGCAGGCCGGTGAGCTGGTAGGTGGCCTGGCAGGGGGTGGTGCAGGGCGCGCAGTCCGCCCCGGCGACGTCGCCGTCGATCGTGGCCCGGTCGGTGAAGGTGCCGGTGAAGCCGGTCGGCTGTCCGCCGGGATCCCGCTGCAGGGTGCCCGCCAGGGTCTGGCGGACGGTGACGGCGCAGCGGGGGCTGCAGGCGCTCAGCAGGGCCCCGCGGGTGTCGAGCGACACCTCGACCTGGTCGGCCACCTGCGTGCCGACCAGCGGCTCGGCGCTGGGGCCGATCCCGCAGAAGGCGGCCACGTTGCCGGAGGCGACGAAGGAGAGGGTGCCGGTGAAGGTGACGTTGGCCTGGTAGACGGCGTTGATGCCGGCGGTGGGCCCCCCGGCGGCGCAGCCGGAGGCCAGCAGCGGCGACTCCTTGAACTGGAAGATCGCCACGCGGGTCCCCGGGCAGGGGAAGGTCACCTCGGAGTCGTTGCAGCCGGCGGCGAGGAGCGGCAGCAGCAGCAGGGCGGTGGCGTGGCGGCGCAAGGGGCGGTCAGCCTACCACCGCCACCCGCAGATCGAGGAAGGACTCGGAGAGCGCCAGCGCGGCCAGCTCGTGGAGCGCAGGCAGCCGCAGCGCCTCGGCCGGGGAGTGCGGCAGCGCCGGCGGATCGAGGGCCAGCAGCGCGGCCAGCGCCGATCCGGGATCGCCGGTGGCAAGCAGCGCCACCCGCGAGCCGGTGCGCTGCAGCACCGCGGGCAGACCGGGCAGCTCCAGCGTCGCCAGCTCGTCGGCCGCGGCCGCGCCGAGCGTGGCGGCCTGCGCCGCCACCCCGGGTGGAACCCCGCGCGCCATGGCGGAGAGGAAGGCGCCGGCGCGTGCCGGCGGAAGGCCGAGCGGCGGGGGCTGGCCACCGGCGAAGCGGCAGGCGAGCTCCAGCAGGATGCCGATGTCGCGGGGGGCGAACTTGCCGACCAGCGCCCAGCCACGCTCCAGCTGGTCGATGGCCCGGGCGGCCAGGAAGCGCCGCACCCCGGCCGGCAATGGCTCGAAGCCGGCCGGGACCACCAGCGCGGGGGGGCGGCTGTTCTCGATGGCGATGACGGCGCCGGGCCGGTCGACCAGGAAGATGGCGTGCTCGCGCCTGGTGAGCAGGGCGGCGGCCGCCTCGAGCGGCTCGCGCACGCCGGGGGCGTGGGGCGCCGCCAGCCGGCTGCCGGAGGTGGCGCCGCGCCGGGCCAGGTCGGCCGGGAAGAGCGGCTCAAGGTGTGGGGCGAGCAGGGCCAGCAGCTTGCCGACCGGACCGATGGCGGCCGGGAGGGCGACCCGATCGCGGGCCGCCTCGGAGAGGGCGCTGGCAAGCGGCGGGAGCTGCTGCGGCGCGGCGCGCCCGGGGGCCAGGAAGGCGACCAGCGAGAGCGCCAGCCGGCCGAGCTCGGCCAGACGGTCACGGTCGAAGGGTGCAGCCGAGGCGGCCACCAGGCCGGCCAGGTGCGCCACCTCGAGCAGCGCCTCGACGTCGGCCGGATCGTGCCGGGCGGCGGCGAGAGCCCGCTCCAGCGACTCGGCGGGCTGGGCGACCAGCGGGCTCTCCGGGGGTACGGGTGTCTCCTCGGGGTCGGCCGGGAGCGACGGGGCCGAGACCAGCCGGAGCGCGGCCACCTTCGCGGTGCGCCGCTCGTCGCCCGCCACCAGCGCGTCGAGCCAGCCCCAGGTCAGCTCACGCTCGGCGTCGGCGGCGAGCGCGTCGAGGAGCGCGTCGGCGGCGGCGCCGAGGTCGCCCTGGCGCTCCAGCAGTCCAGCCAGCCGCTCCAGGAGCGAGGCCCGCTCGGCACCGGTGGCGACGACCGCCTCCTCGCGGAGGTGCTGGAGGAGCGGGTCCTCGGCGGGGGGCGTGGGTGACGTGGGTGGCGCGGGCGCGGTGAGCCCTGCGCCCAGCGTGGCGTCGAGGTCGGCATCGAGATCTGCTTCGAGGTTCGCGATCCCGGGGACGGTCCCAGCTTCCGTCCCAGTCGCGGTCGCGAACGAGGTCTCGGACGCAGCGTCGGGCCCAGTCTCGGACGCAGCCTCGGAGGAGGCCACGGGCTCGTTCCCCCCTGGTGTCGGGCTCGGCGTCGGCCGCTGCTCCGCGTTGGAGGCGACGCCGATGCTGACCATGAGCTGGAGCTGGTCGAGGACCGCGTGGGCCGCCTCGCCGAGCCCACCGGGATCGAGCTGTCCCAGCAGGCCGGCCGCCGCCTCGGGCCAGTCGCTGGCCAGCGCCTCGGTGGCCTGGGCCAGCTCGGGTGGGACGCTGGCCGGGTGGCCGAGCTTGGCGGCACGCAGCGCGCGCGAGGCCTCGGCCGGCCGCCCCTGCTCCAGGAAGAGCCGGGTGGCGACCAGCGCGGCGTCGGCGGCCACCACCCCCTCGGTCCGGATCGAGGCGGCCAGGTAGGCCCGGGCGGCGGCGCTCGGATCGCCCAGGCGCAGCTCGAGCTCCGCCAAGGCCGTGAAGGGCACGGGGGAGTCGGGATCGGCCTCGCTGGCCTGGCCCAGGGCGAGTCGGACCTCGTCGGCCGGGGCGCCAGCCTGCTCGGCCGCTCGCGCCGCCTCCAGCAGCGCCGCGCCGCGCGAAGCCGGATCCGACTCGAGCTCGACGACGGCGGGCTCGAGCGGGGCCGGCTCTCTTGAGGCGCGCGGCGGCGCCGCGAACTCGAGCGTGCGCGGGCCGACGATCTCTGCGAAGGCCGGTGCGGTCGGGGCCGGCTCGGCGACCGTCTCGAAGAAGAAGTCCTCGACCGACGCTCCGGCCGGCTCGACCGCCGGCTCGATCGGCGGCTCGATCGGCGGCTCGACCGACGGCTCGACCGACGGCTCGCTCGAAGGTTCCTCCGAAAGCTCGACCGGGACCGATTCGACGGTGAGGTCGACGGACGGCTCGCTCGAAGGTTCCTCCGAAAGCTCGACCGGGACCGATTCGACGGTGAGGTCGACGGACGGCTCGAGCGGTGCCGGTTCGCGCGCGGCGAGCGGCGGCGCCGCGAACTCGAGCGTGCGTGGGCCGACGATCGGCTCGGAGGCGCCGGGGCCGGGGCTGGAGATGGGGCTGGCCGGCCAGGCGTCGGGCGGCGGCTCGGGGAAGGGGTCGGTCCCCGCCAGCGCCTGCTCGATCGACTCGGCGGCGGGGTCGGCCGGCCTGGCGCGCGCCGGGCCGCCGGACCGCTCCAGCAGCCCGGCCAGCCGCTCGTCGTCGGGGTGAGCGCGCAGCAGCGCGGCCAGCAAGGGCAGCGCCTCGGGCGTACGCCCGGCGGCGAGCAGCGCGTCGGCCGCCTCGCGCAGGGCCAGCTCGTCGCCAGGCAGGTCGGTGGCCACTGCCGCCAGCGCATCGGCGGCCAGCCCGGCGTCCTCCGCGTCCCCGGTCGAGGCGAGCAGCCGGCCGGCCTCGCGGCGGAGCCGGGCCCGCTCGCCGACGTCGGCCCGGCCGCGGGCCTGCTCGAGGAGGCGCCGGGCCTGCTCCGGCACCGAGGGCTGGTGCTTCGACACCATGGCCTCGAGCCGCGCCGCGCCGCCCGGCAGGGCCGGGTCGTGCCGCAGCGCCCGGCGCAGCAGGTCGAGCGCGCCGACGTCGTCGACCTCGTCGAGCAGCTCCGCCGCCTGGGCGGCGCTGCCGGCGGCGGCGGCCAGGTCGCCCTCGGCCAGCTGCAGCGCCTCGAGCTCGCCGAGGTCGCCCACCGCGCCCAGGCGCATGCCGCGCGCGCGCTGCTCGGCCACCGCCTCCTCGAGCAGCGCGCCAGCGGCGGCGCGGTCGCCGTCGGCCAGCGCGGCGCGGGCGGCGTCGTGCAGCGCGCCCAGCAGCGCCTCGGGCCCCAGCTCGCCGGCGCGCGTCGCCGCGGCGCGCCGCCGCTCCAGCCGGGAGGCCAGGCCGTGGAAGGGTCCGGCCTCGGCGACCGCTTCGCGGAAGAGCCGCTCGCCGAGGTGGCGGTCGAGCAGCTCCACCAGCGCCGCCTCGGCGGCCACCGCCAGCAGCTCGACGCGGGTCACCTGCGAGCGGTTCTGCTCGGCGAGCGTCCAGAGGGCGGTCACGGCACGCCGGCGGTCCGGATCGACGCGGAACCGGTCGAGCGCCGCGGTGGCCTCCTGCGGCCGGAGCGCCAGCAGCCGGTCGAACGCCGTGAGCGCCAGCGCCGGGTCGTGGGCCTCGGTGGCCAGCTCGGCCAGCTGCCGGCACAGGGTCACCACCTCGCCCTCGTCGAAGCCCGGGAAGCCGAGCTCGTGGAGGGTGCGGTGGACCACCAGCGCCTCGGCGAAGGAGCCCTGGGCGTAGAGCAGCCGGGCCAGCATGGGGCCGGCCAGGGCCGGGGTGGTCTGGCGGGAGCGGCCGAAGGCGCGACGGGCGCAGCGGAGCGCCGCGCCGGCGTCGCCGGCCTCCCAGGCCAGCGCCGCGGCGGCGGCCTGGGCGCGGGCGGCCGCGGCCGGCTCCTCGAGCCGGCCGGCGAAGCGCTCCAAGGGCTCCGAGGCGGGGCGCGCCGGGAGGTGCAGGCGCCGCAGCCTGGCCTGCTCCAGCGCCAACCCCTGGTCGGGCGGCAGCAGTCCGATACTCTCCGTGAAGGCGAGGTCGGCCCCGTCGTGGTCACCGAGCCTGGCCAGGAGCCGGGCGCGCTCCAGCAGGAGCGGACCGGCCTCCGCCTCGTCGAGGCGCGCCTCCTCCTCGAGCCGGAGCGCCACGATCCGCTCGTCCCCGGCCGCCGCGGCCGCCAGTCGGACCTGCCGGACGGCCGGCAGCGAGCGCGGTGCCAGGGCGCGGGCCTGCTCGGCCGCCTCGAGGGCACCGGGGGCGTCGCCGGCGGCGGCGCGCAGGGCCGAGATCCGCAGCAGCCGCTCGGGCCGCTCGCCGGTCGGCAGGAGCGGCACCAGCGCCAGCAGCAGTCCGGCCTCGGCCACTCCTTCGCCACGGGCGGCGGCCAGGCCGGTGAGGGCGGTCAGCGCCCCGCGCAGCCGCTCCGGCTCGGGGGGGAGCGGGAGCGCCCGGCGCAGCGCCGCCTCGCCGTCGCTCGTCTCGCCGGCCTCGACCAGCAGCAGGCCGGCCTCGACGAGCCGCTCTGCCCCGCCGGCCTCTCCCGACCCGAGCGCCCGCTCGGCCCGCTTGAGCTGCAGCCGCGCCGCCAGCTTCAGGTCCCCCGCGGCGGTCGCCTGCCGAGCCCGGCGCTCCAGCCCCTCGTCGTCGTCGCCGCGCAGCCTGGCCGCCGCGCCGCGAGCCTCCTCGGCGCCGGCCTGGTCACCGGCCGCGACGCGCGCCTCGGCCAGCGTCTCCCAGGCGGCGGCCCGCTCGGCCGGCACGGCCGTCTCGTGGCTCGCCAGCTTGCGCAGCAGCAGCTCGCGCTCGCCGTCGTGGAGCAGCGTGGCGCGGGTCGGTTCGAGCAGGGCCCGGACCGGCTCGAGCGCCGAGAGGTCGAGCAGCAGCGCGGCACGCCAGGCGGCCACGGCCTCGGGCTCGTGCCCCAGGGCGCCATGCAGGGCGGCCAGCTCGAGCTGCAGGGGCCGCAGCTCCTCGGTGGGGGCGGTGGCGGCGCGCCGGGCCAGCGCACCGGCCAGCGCGTCGAGGTCGTGGGCGGCCCGGTGCAGGTCGGCGAGGTGGCGCAGGTCGGCGTCGGCGGGGGCGCTGCCCTGGCAGGCGGCGGCCAGCCGCCGGCGCGCCAGCTCGGCGTCGCCGGTCCGCTCGGCCAGCGTGGCGGAGAGCCGGAGCAGCTCCAGCCGCCGGGCCGGGTCGAGCCCCTGGCCGGCCAGCGCCGCCTCCGAGTCGGCCAGCGCGCCCGCGGCGTCCTCCCCGGCGCGGCGCAGGGCCCGCTCGGCGCGGGCCGGGGCGAAGCCGGGATCGGCGGCGGCGGCCGTCTCCAGGGCCTCGTCGGCGCCGGTCAGCGAGAAGGCGCGCCAGGCCAGCTCGGCCCCGTCGCGCCCCCCGGCGCGGCGCGCCGCGACCAGCAGGGTGCTGGCGGCCGCGGCGGTGTCGCCAGCGGCGGCGTGGAGGCGGAGCAGGTGGCGCAGCGCCTCGCCGGCCGTGACCTGCCCCTCGGCGGCCCGCTCCAGGGCCCGCACCGCGCCGGCCCGGTCGCCGAGCCGCTCGGCCAGCGCCGCGGCCTCCAGTGCCCGCCCCGTCCGCAGCAGCGCCTCGACCTGCCCGGCCGTGTCACCCCCGAGCTCGAGCGCGGCCAGCAGCAGGTCGCCGGCCTGCGCCTCACCGGCCGCCAGCGCCCGCTCGGCGTGGGCCTTGGCCGCGGCCTGCTCGCCGGCCGCCAGCGCGGCGCGGGCCGCGCGCAGCTCCAGCGGTCCGGGCGCGGCCGGGTCGAGCGCCAGCTGGGCGCGCAGCGCGCCCAGCGCCCGGTGGTGGTCTCCGCTCCGCTCCGCCAGCAGCGCCTCGAGTCGCTGCAGGGCCGGGTCGGCAGGGTGGAGCGCCCGCGCCTCGTCGACCGCGGTGAGAGCCAGCGCCGGGTCGGTCTCGGCCAGCAGCTCGGCCCGCTCCCGCCATGCTGCGGTGGCGGCGAGGCGATCCTCGGCGGCGAGGGCGGCCTGGGCCAGCTCGGAGAGCAGGGCGGCCAGCCCGGGCCGGTCACCGGCGCGCCGCGCCAGCGCCGCCGCGGCGGCGAGGCGGGACCGGGAGGGCTCGAGGCGGCGGGCTGCGGCCACGGCGCGGGCGGCGGCCGAGAGATCGCCGGCCCGCTCGCTGGCCGACCCCAGCCGGTCGAGGAGCGCCGCCTGCTCGGTCGGGTCCCCGGCCAGCGGCACCAGCTTGAGCAGGGCGTCGCGCTCGGCGGCCCCGTCGCCACGGTCCTGGGCCAGCCGCGCCAGCCCCTCGATGGCCGGGCGGCAGGTCTCGTCGAGCCGTGCCGCGGCGGCGAAGCGCTCGGCGGCCAGGTCGGGGCGGGAGAGCGGCCCCAGCGCCAGGGCGCCGGCCTCGGCCAGCAGCGCGGCGCGCGCCGCCGGCGCGGCGGTGAGCGGGGCGAGCCGGTCGAGCGTGGCCAGCAGCTCGGCGCTGCGGCCGAGGCGCCGGTGCAGCGCCGCCAGGCGGGCCAGCTCCGGCTCGTCGAGCGGGCCGGTCGAGAGCGCCGCCTCGAGGTGGGTGGCGGCCCCGGCCGGATCGGCGAGGTGGCGCTCGGCGACGTCGGCCAGGGCCCGGTGGTGCTCGGCCGCCAGCAGCCCGGCCTCGGGCAGGGTCCGGTCGAGCACCGCCAGCGCGGCGGCGTGGTGGTCGGCCGCCTCGGTCCAGCGCCCCAGCCGCTCGGCGCAGCGCGCCGCCAGCCGGTGGGCCTCGGCGGCCCGCGGCCCGAGCTCGGCCGCCTCGCTGTAGCGCAGCAGCGCGTTCTCGACGTGGCCGAGCCGCTCGTCCCAGGTGGCGCCGGCCTCGAGCGCCAGCGCCACGGCGCCGGGGAGGTCACCGGCCGTCCGCCTCAGGGCGGCGAGCCGATCGAGGGCGCCGACCGAGCGCAGGTGCTCACCGGCGGCGGCGCAGGCGCGGGCCAGGGCCGCGAGCGAGTCGGCGTCATCGGGGGCGAGCCGCAGGGCCCGGTCGAGGTGGAGCCGGGCGCCGGGCGGGTCGCTCTCCAGCAGCAGCTCGCCCAGCTCGGCGTGGGCGCGGGCCTTCTCGAGATCGCTCGGCGCGTAGGCCAGCACGCGCCGGGCGGCCCGGATCTGTGCCCCCTTGTCACCGTGGGCCCGGGCCAGCGCCCGCAGCGCGCGAAGCGCCGGGAGGTGGTCGCGCCGGGCGGCCAGCGCCGCCTCGACGGCCCGGGTGATGAGCTCGCGGTCGAGGCCGGGCAGGGCCAGGGCGGCGTCGGCGGCGGCCACCGCGGCCAGCCGCTCCCCGGCTGCCACCGCCCCCTCGGCCAGGGCAACCAGCGCCGCGGCCGCCTTCTGCTGCTCCCCGCGCGCGCCGCGCACCCAGGCCTCGGCCGCCAGGGCCGACGCGAAGCCGGGGCGGCGCTCCAGCCAGCCGGCCGCCAGGTCGAGCGCCTCGTCGTGGAAGCGCTCGTCGAGGCAGAGCAGGGAGAGGAGCCGGTCGGCGGCGAAGGGGTGGGTGGCGGGCGCCGCCGAGGCCAGCCAGGCCTCGCGGGCCCCGCTCCAGTCCCCGGCCGCGGCCAGCGCCTCGGCCTCGGCGAAGGCGCGCGAGCCCTCCAGCGCCGCCAGCAGGTCGGCGTCGCTGGCGGTGGGGGGCGGGCCTTGCGTCTCCCGCGCCCAGGCCAGCACCACGCCGCCAGGCCCGACCGCGGCGGTCGAGAGGCGCACCCCGGTCTCTCGCGGCACCTTCCAGCCACGGCTCACCAGCAGGCGGCGTGTCAGCAGCGGGAGCGGGTCGTCGGGGAGGCCGAGCGCCGAAAGGGCCCGGGCCGCCAGGTGCGGGAGGGCCGCGGCCGGCAGCGGCGCGGGGCCGTAGAGGCGCGGGGCGTAGGGGACCACCGCCACCCCGCGCTCGAAGCCGGGGAGCAGGCCGAGCCGGAGCGAGAAGGGGGTGCCGGTGGCGAGCCGGCCGCCCACCTCGGCGAAGCCGTCGCGCAGCGCCACCTCGAGCTCGAGCAGGCCGAGCTCGCCGAGGTCGAGCCGCGCCGCCGCCGCCGAGATCGCCGCCTGGTCGATGCGCACCGTCAGGGCGTCGAGGTCGCAGAGCCGGTTGCGGAACTGGGCCGGGCCGCCCCCGGCGTCGAAGGGGAGGGCGATCTCCGGCACCTTGAGGTCGAGGTGCTCGACCAGCAGCCCGGCCATGCTGGCGGGCGCGCCGAGGCGGACGTGGGCGCCGCCTCTCTCGAGGCGGAGCTCGAAGCCGCTGCCGGTCCGGATCCCGGCGGCCGGTGAGGCCGCCGAGGCGGTGGGTTGAACCTCCGCCATGCCTCGAAATCCTAACGGGAAAAAGGCGCAGGCGCGAAAAAGGCACCACGCGATCTGCGACCCGGAGGCGCTATCGCTTCGATGGCGCCGATCGCGTCGGCGCCGGTCTCCAGTCGCGTCGGCGCCGGCCTCTGGTGGCGCCGACGCAAGCCTGGTTCAGTTCTTCAGCCGCGGACCAAGGCCCTGGAAGAGCCGGTCGCCGTGCTCGCGTTCCTGGGTTGCGCGCCCTGAAGGGCGCGCGATTGGACCTACGGCTTGCCGTGAACCGCCTTCTGCGCGTTGTTCCCATCGGCCACGTTGGCCCCCGCGCCCCCCTTGCGGAAGATCACCACCGAGCGGCGCGACTGCAGCTCCTGGTCCTCGCGAGCGAAGACCGTCACCACGTTCTGCCCTGGCTTGAGCGGCAGGTCGGCCGTGAAGTCGAGCCGGCCGAGGGTGGAAGCCCCCGGCGCCGACTCGGGCACCACTCGGAAGAAGACCTTCTCGTCGTTGACGAAGATGTAGACGTCGCGCAGCCGGGCGTCGGGATCGGCCGAGGCCGGCAGCAGCGCCGAGCCGGAGAGCTTGAAGCTGTCGGCGTCGACCACCGGGGCCCCGCGGGCAGGGTCCGGGGCCAGGGTGATGCGCGGCGGCTCGTGCTGCCAGGCCTCGACGGCGCCGCCGGTGCGCGGCGCCCGGCTCGGCGTGACGTCGGCGTTGGCGAGGAAGCCGAAGCGGCCGCGGCTCCACTCGACGCGCCGGAAGCCGGCCACCGCCCCGGTGAGCGGCAGCACCTGCCCCTTCTTGACCGTGGCCACCACGTGCGCGCCGGCGTTGGCGCCGCCGCGGATGACCGCCTCGGCCACCTCGACGCGCACCGCGCCGGTCTCCTCGAGCACCTTGTCGGCGCCGGGCGTCACCGGCAGCTCCAGCTTCTGCGACAGGTACTCGCCGCTCTTCTCGTCGATCACCTGGACGCGGATGGGCAGCACCTTGCCCGGCCCGGGCTTGAGCTCGATCTCCATGGAGGCGCTGCGGCTCTCGCCCGGCTTGAGGGCGCCGAGCACCTCGCGCCCCTTCTTGATGAAGAGCTTCTCGTCGCCGAGGTTCTTCAGCGCCACGTAGGTCTTGTCGCCGCTCGGCCCCGGGCCGACGTTGCGGACGTCGAGCCGCAGCGTGAAGCTCTCGCCGCGGGCCGGCAGCCCGTCGCCGTTGCCGCCCTTCCGGTCGTCGACCTGCAGGCTGTAGGCGAAGGCCGGGCGCGGGGTCTCGACCACGTCGAGCGAGGTGAGGACGTCGGCCGGGGCCTTGCCCTGGTCGTCCTCGAAGTGGAGCGTCACCTCGTCGCGGCGGCTGTCGAAGCTGCGCGGCAGCTTGAGCGGGACCACCCAGCTCTTGCGCTCGCCGGGGCGCACCGTGCCGAAGACGAACTCGCGCCGATCGAGGAAGTAGTTCTTCTCGTCGAGCGTCCAGGCGCGGAGGCGCCGGAAGGGGGCGTCGCCGCGGTTCTCCACGGTGACGGTCCAATGCACCACCTCGCCGGCCTTCTGCGGGCGCCCCGCCGGCGGGGTCACCGTCACCACGGCGCGGGGCGTGCCGCTCACCTGGCCAGCCGGAACCGGGGCAGACCACTCCACGCCGAGCTGGCCAAGGCGCGCCTCGAGCCGCTTCTCCTCCTCGACGCGCCGCTCCCCGACCAGCACCCCGGCCGCCTCGAGCAGCCGGGCCCGGTCGGCGAAGGGGGCGCGGACCAGCAGCTCGCGGGCGAAGCGGATCTGGTAGTCCTCCTTGACCTGGTCCGGGTCGGCGTCGATCTCCTCGTCCTCCTGCTGCTCGGCCGAGAGCGCGGCGTCGTCGCCGTGGGCGTCCCGGGCCGCCTCGCGCTTCAGGGCGCGGGCCACGGCGTCCTCCTTCTCGTCGAGCAGGTAGCGGATCTCGAAGGGCGACCTCTCGGCCCGCCGCTTCTTCAGCTCGGCAGCCTTGGCGCCGCCCGGGTTGGAGAGGTGGCGATCGAGGTCGGCCTCCCCCATGGCGCGGGGCGGGGCGAAGACGTTGATCTGGTCCTTGAGGGCGCGGCCCGGCAGCAGCGCCACGTCGGGGAGGATGCCCACCTCCTGGATCGAGACATCACCCGGGGTGAGGTACTGGGCGATGGTCAGCTTGAGGGCCGCCTCCTCGGCGGGGCGCCCCGGCTCGCCGAAGTCGAAGAGGGTCTGGACCGAGCCCTTGCCGAAGGTGGGGCGGCCGACGATCAGGGCCCGCCCGTTGTTCTTGAGGGCGCCGGCCACGATCTCGCTGGCCGAGGCCGAGCTGCCGTTGACCAGCACCACCAGCGGCAGGTTGACCAGGTCCCTGGAGTCGCCGCTGGCCTCGCGCACCTCGCGCTGGCGTTGCGCCCCGTCGCTCACCGTCTTGACGATCACCCCCTCGGAGAGGAAGAGATCGGAGAGCTCCACCGCCTCGTCGAGCAGGCCGCCGGGGTTGCCGCGCAGGTCGAGGATCAGCCCCTTCAGGTTGCCGCCGGCCTTCTCCCGCTGGGCCTGGACCGCCTTGTAGATCTCGCGGGTGCCGTTGCGGGCGAAGGTGGAGTAGCGGACGTAGCCGATGCCCTGGTCGAGCAGCTTGGCCTGCGGGATGGTCTCGACGCTGATGGTGTCGCGGGTGAGCTGGAGCCGCTTCGGCTCCGGCCAGGCGCCGCGGGCCACGGTGATGTTGACCGGGGTCTGCGGCTTGCCGCGCAGCCGGTCGACGGCGTCCTGCACGTCCATGTTGATGGTCGACTGCTCGCCGATGCGGGTGATGATGTCCTTGGAGCGGATGCCGGCGCGCTGCGCCGGGGTGTTCTTGAGGACCCGCACCACGGTCAGGTTGCCGTCGCGCATGGCGATGACGAAGCCGAGCCCGCCGAACTCGCCGCGGGTCTGCATCTTCATTTCGCGGAAGAACTTCGGCTCCAGCACCACCGAGTGCGGGTCGAGCGTGGAGAGGACGCCCGCGGCGGCGGCGTACTCGATCTCGCGCAGGTCCTCGTGGGCCACCAGGTTCTCCTGCACGAAGCCCATCACCTCGCCGAGCAGCAGGCGGGCGTTCCAGATGGTGTCGACGTCCTTGATCTCGAACTCGCGGGTGGCGTTGCCGACCGTGACGGTCAGCCTGTCGCTCTTGACGTCCCCCTTGACCATCACCTCGGCCACGGTCCGCTCCACCGAGTCGAGGGCGGCCACCACCATCGCCTTGGGATCGATCCGGGTCGGATCGACGTAGGCCTGGTGGACCTTGCTGAAGACGAAGCCGAGGATGGGGAGCCGGTCGAGCCGGTAGTCGTCGCCGCCGGCCGCCTTGCCGTGGGCGGAGGGGCTGGTCGAGTAGGCGAGGGCGTCGTTGGCCCGGTCCTCGGCGGGGCGCGGCGCGGCCGGACGCGCCGCGGCGACGAGCGGGGCCGCCGACGTGGCCGTGGGGCGCGAGGCGAGCAGGGCGCGCGCCTCCACCGGCGGCGGCGCCAGGTCGGGATCGGCGCGGACGAAGCGGACGGCGACGCCCAGCGCGAGGGCGGCGGCGACGGCAAATGTAGCGACGAGCCGGAACGGGCGGTTCATGTGATTCGCTTTCGCGAGGCGTGCTGCCGGGGGGAAAAGTCGAGCGAGATCGGAGGATAGGAGGAGCCTGCTGGGAAAACAAGGGAACCGCCCCGCGCATGCCCGGGATCGGGCAGGGAGGCCATTTCCGCGCCGGGGAGTGGCCAGAACGGGCGGGGGAACGGTCAAGGGAGCGGTCAGGGAACGGTGAGGGACGGGGCCAGGTGGGCCTTGGACGTTCGGGGGGGTCGGGGGTAGGTTCGCCATCGCGGAGGGGCCAGGATCCCCTGAACGGCCCCCGCGGGTGAAAGGTGGTCGCCGCGTGTCGCTCGATGCCAAGGTGAAGGAGAGCCCCGAGGTCACGGGCGTCGGGCCCCTGGCAGGCTGGTTCGGCGAGCGCGAGCGCCCGAGAGCCGACTGGAAGGTCGGCCTCGAGCACGAGAAGATCGCCATCGTGGCCGGCACCTTCGACCCGGTCCCCTACGAGGGGCCGAACGGCATCGCCGCCGCCCTGCGCGCCTTCACCCCGTACGGCTACGAGCCTTTCCTCGAGGAGGGGCGAGTCATCGCCACCCAGCGGACCGGCCTGACCGTCTCGCTCGAGCCGGGCGGGCAGATCGAGCTCTCCGGGCGCCCCTTCCCCGACATCCACTGCGTGGCCCGCGAGCTCGACCGCCACCTGGAGAAGTGCCGCACCATCGGCGCCGCGCTCGGCCTCGAGCTGCTGGCCACCGGCTACCGCCCCTGGGGTCGCCCCGCCGACATGCCCTGGATGCCCAAGAGCCGCTACACGGTGATGCGCCCGTTCCTCGAGGCCCGCGGCCGGCTCGCCCCCGACATGATGTCGATGACCGGCTCGACCCAGGCCTCCTTCGACTTCTCGAGCGAGCGCGACATGGCCGAGAAGCTGCGGGTGGCGCTGGCGGTCCAGCCGGCCATCACCGCGCTCTCCGCCAACTCGCCGGTGGTCGACGGCAAGCCGTCGGGCTGGAAGTGCTACCGCGTCGCCGTCTGGGAGGAGGTCGACCCGGCCCGCTGCGGGCTGCTCGACTTCGCCTTCGACCCCGGCTTCGAGGAGCAGGCCTACGCCCGCTACACCGAGTGGGCGCTCGACGTCCCCATGGTCTTCCTGCGGCGCGACGGCCGCTACCTGCCGACCGGCGGCGCCAGCTTCCGCCGCTTCCTCGAGGACGGGCTGCACGGCCACCGGCCCACGCTGCTCGACTGGGAGGACCACCTCTCGACGCTCTTCCCCGAGGTGCGGGTCAAGGGGGTGGTGGAGGTGCGCGGCGCCGACGCCTGCGACATGGAGCTGACCCGGGCGGTGCTGGCGCTCTGGAAGGGGCTGCTCTACGACCAGCAGGCGCGCGACTGGGCCTGGGACGCCGTCAAGCGCTTCACGGTGGCGGAGCGGCGGGCGCTGATGATCGGCGCCGGGCGCGAGGCGCTGCAGGCCCGCGGCCCCGACGGCCGCACCCTGGCGCAGCTCGCGGGGACGCTGCTCGACGCCGCCGAGGCGGGGCTCTGCCGGCAGAACGCCTGCGGCGACGCCGGCGAGGACGAGCGGAAGTTCCTCAGCCCGCTGCGGGCCCGGGTCGAGAGCGGCCGGGCCCCGGCCGACGACGCGCTCGAGGCCTTCCGGCGCGGCGGGGACAGGGCCCTGGCCGACCACCTGCGCTGCGCCTAGCCGCTCCGGCGTCGGCGTCGGCGCGGGCCGGGCGACCGGCTCAGTTGGCCTTGTAGACGAAGTTGGGCTGGACCGCCTTGATTCGAGCGTCCTGCCTGGCGAGCGCCTCCACCCTGGCCAGGCCGGGGTCCTCGCCGAGCGTGACGAGGAAGGTGTCGTTGCCGATCGGCTTCACGGTGGTGAGGCCGAGCGGGCCGAGCGCCTCGCGCACCGCCCCCTCGCCGGCGCCGGCCGACACCGTGACCAGGTACTGGCGCGCCACCGCCTGGCCGCCGCCGGCGCCGCCGCCCAGGCCACCCTGGGCCGGGGCGGGCGTCGTCGCAGCGGTCGCGGTGACCGCGGGGGACGGAGTCGGCTGGCGGCAGGCGCAGCCGAGCGCCGAGGCGCCGGCCACCACCGCGACGAGCAGGAGGCGCCTGGGCACGCCGCCTCCTAGCGGACCACGGCGGTGACGCCCTTGGGCGGGTTGATGAAGGCGAGCGCCCCCATGGCGTCGGCCGCACGGCCGGTGGTGGTCCTGCCGGAGAGCGAGGCGGTGGCCCAGCCACCCCCCTTGATGGCGCCGATGACGTCGGTGGCGGTGAAGGACGGGCCGTGGAAGGCGCGCAGCATGGTGGCCAGGCCGGCCACCGCCGGGGTGGCCATCGAGGTTCCGTTCTCGGTGTTGTAGGAGGTCGAGTTGTTGTAGATGCCGTGCAGCGTGAAGTCGGCGATCCCGATCCCCTTCGAGGTCTGCGCCACGCCGTCGGACTGGAGCTGGAAGCCGATGGCGCAGTTGCCGCTGCCGCAGGTGGAGAGGTCGAGGGTGATCGGCTCGAAGTCGGGCCAGTTGGTGTAGCCGGCCGCGTCGGTGAGCGGGATGACGGTGCCGCCGACGAAGGGATCGGCCAGCCCGGCCCTGAAGCCGACGCGGAAGATGTCGTTGGCGGCGACATCGACGATGGCGCTGAAGGTGAAGATCGTCCTGGAGGCGCCGGCCAGGCTGAAGGCGGCGTAGGCCCGATCGTCGCTGTTGTTGGCGTAGGTGACGCCGGCGGTGTTGAAGGGCGAGGGGACCCCGATCAGGTCGAGCGTGCCACCACCCTGCAGGGCCAGGCTGACGTAGTCCCAGCCGGTGGCCGTGCTGCTGCTGGCGGACCACCCGGCGTTGAGCGGATCGACGTAGACCGGCCCGGGCCAGGCGCTGACGATGTTGGTGCCGGGGGCGCCGACGTCGACGCTGGTGGAGCCCCAGTTGGAGAAGTTGGCCATGCCGAAGGCCTGGTCGAGGGCGGCGACGCAGATCAGGTTCGGGTTGGGGAAGTTGCAGGGGTAGACCGGCGTGGCCTCGTTGTCCTTGCCGTCGTTGCCGGCCGCCACCACCACCACCACGTCGGCAGCCTGGGCGCGGCCGATGGCGGCGCTGTAGGCCGCGTCGAGCGTGCCGCCCCCGCCCAGGCTCATGTTGAGCACCTTGGCGCCGTTCTGCACGGCGTAGTCGATCCCCTGGATGATGCCGCTCGAGGTGCCGGCGCCGTCGGCGGCGAGGACGCGCACCGCCATGATGGTCGCGGTCCAGCAGACGCCGGTGACGCCGATGCCGTTGTTGCCGACCGCGCCGATGGTCCCGGCCACGTGGGTGCCGTGCCCGTTCAGGTCCATCGGGTCGGTGGTGGTCGCGGCGTCGGAGCCGCTGACGGTGCCGGCGAAGTTCCGGCCGTGCTCGGCGTTCCCGTTCCACATGTTGGCGGCCAGGTCGACGTGGGTGTAGTTGACGCCCGAGTCGAGCACCGCCACCACCACGCTGCGGCAGTCGGTGATCAGGTCCCAGGCCGGCTGCAGGTTCATGTCGGCGCCGGAGGCGCCGGGGTTGGCGGTGGTGTAGCCGATGGGCGTGCCGGCCGGCTGCGTGTTGGCCGTGCCGATGGCCTGGCCGATGTTCCTCCAGCCCCAGAGCTGCCCGTACTGCGCGTCGTCGGGCGCCGCCGAGGCCCGGTAGATGAAGTTGGGCTGCGCGAACTCGACGTTCGGGTCGCCGGCGTAGGCGGCCAGCGCCTGGGCGTCGGTCTGGCCGGGCGCCACCCGGACGTGGGTCCAGCCCTCGGCGCCGAGGTCGCCGAGCGTGCTGATGGTGGCGTGGCCGGTGGCGGCCAGCGCGGCGGCGCGACCCTGGGCGCTGGCGCCCGGCTTGAACTTGACGATCAGCTCGCCCGGCACCGTCTCGGAGGCTCCCCGGGCACGGGGGATGGTGAGCGCGGCGGCGGCCGGGCCGGCGGAGAGGGTGAGCAGGGCGGCGAGGAGGGCGGCGGAGATGGGGCGGGTCATGGTGGCTCCCGGCGGCTACGGAACGACGATGGTGTAGGCCTGCGACGGGGCGCTCTGGCTGCCGGCGCCACCGCCGCTGGCGTCGAGCGCGGCGTAGGCGCTGACGGTCACCGCGTAGCTGCCGGTGGTCAGGGTCAGCTCGGTGCTGGTCGGCGCGGCCGCGCCGCCTGCGTAGGGGACGTTGATGGTCGGCTTGCCGGCGACCATCACCTGGTACCCGCCGCCGGTGCTGTTGACCCCCCTCTCGTGGTTGGGGGCCCAGGAGATGGTCACCTGGTGGCTGGTGATGGGCGTCGACTTGGAGCCGCCACCGCAGGCGGCGAGGGCCAGTGCAGCTGCGGCCAGCAGGGCGGGCTTCCAGGACGGGCTTCGCATGGGGGTTCTCCGGGGGTGGCGGGAGCGGGGGCTCCCGGTCCTATGACCGTCTTAAGGGGTGGATGTGACCGTGGCCAGCAACTTCTGCCGGTCGCGGCCGGCGTCCACGGATCGAGTGACAGGGCTGCTCGCTACGGCAGCACTGGCAGGTCGAGGCCGGCCATCTGCTGGATCATCCGCACCACCTGGCAGCTGTAGCCGAACTCGTTATCGTACCAGACGTAGACCACGCAGCGCTTGCCCTGGACGATGGTGGCCAGCGAGTCGACCACCCCGGCGGCGCGCGAGCCGACGAAGTCGCTGGAGACCACCTCGGGCGAGTTGGTGTAGTCGATCTGGTTCTGCAGCGGCGACTCGAGCGACATCAGGCGCAGGAAGCCGTTCAGGCTGGCCACGTCGGTGGCCTGCCCCAGCTCCAGGTTGAGGATGGCCAGCGAGACGTTGGGGGTCGGCACCCGGATGGCGTTGCCGGTCAGCTTGCCGGCCAGCGCCGGGATCACCTTGGCCACCGCCTTGGCGGCGCCGGTCTCGGCGATCACCATGTTGAGCGGGGCGCTGCGGCCGCGGCGCGAGGCCTTGTGGTAGTTGTCGATCAGGTTCTGGTCGTTGGTGTAGGAGTGGCAGGTCTCGACGTGGCCGGCGCTGATGCCGAACTTGTCGTTGATCGCCTTGAGCACCGGGACGATGGCGTTGGTGGTGCAGCTGGCCGCCGAGAAGATCCGCTCGTCGCCCCGGATCAGCTCGTCGTTGACGCCGGCCACCACGTTGGGGATGTCCCCCTTGCCCGGGGCGGTCAGCACCACCTTGGCGACCCCCCTGGCCTCGAGGTGCTTGCCGAGCCCGGCCCGGTCGCGCCACGTGCCGGTGTTGTCGACGAGGATGGCGTCGGCGATGCCGTGCTGGGTGTAGTCGACCCGCTCCGGGGCGTCGGCGTAGATGACGCGGATCAGGTTGCCGTTGGCGACGATGGCGTTCTCGGCCTCGTCGATGGTGATGATGCCGTTGAAGGGGCCGTGGACCGAGTCGCGGCGCAGCAGGCTGGCGCGCTTGAGCAGGTCGTCGGTGCCGCCCTTGCGCACCACCGCGGCGCGGATGCGCAGCTTCTCGCCGCTGCCGGCCTTCTCCACGAGGATGCGGGCCAGCAGCCGCCCGATGCGGCCGAAGCCGTAGAGCACCACGTCCTGCGGGGAGGGGCGCACCGCGCTGCGGCCGGTGGCGACGCTGGCCAGCTCGCGGGCGATGAAGGCGTCGGGGGGCTGGGTGGCGGCCACCGCCCGGTACTTGACCACCAGCTTGCCGAGGTCGATGCGGGCCGGGGCCAGGTCGAGCTTCGCCATCGCCTCGAGCAGCGGCCAGGTCTCGGTGGCCGAGAGCTCGGCCTCGATGATCAGCCGGGCGTAGCGGTGGGCCTTGAGGATGTCGAGCGCCGAGCAGTGGACCAGGGGCCGGCCGTAGATGGTCGGCACCACGTTGTTCTCGCGGTACATGCGGCCGATGACGGGGAGCATGCGCTCGGCGCAGGCCTCCTGGGTCTTCCACTCCTGGAGGTACTGGCCCTGCTTGTCGGGACTGGTCACGTCATCCTCCGGTTCGCGAAGCCGCCGCCGCCAGTCTGGACCTGCCCCCGGGGGGTTGCACGCGATTTGCGCGGCGCCCCGGCCAGCCGGGGATGGCCGCCTGCGCCCCTCAACGGCGGGTGCGGGCGAGGGTCTCCGACCGGCAGGCGTCGCGGGCCGCCACCACTTCGTCGAAGAACGGGGCCGGCACCACGCCGCCCCGGAGCACCGCCCAGCTCCGCTCCATGGCGGGCCGCCAGGCCGCCTCATCGACCTTCACGACCTTGAGCCCCTGGCGCTGCATGGCGACGATGGCCTCGACGTTGAGCCGGCGCACCTCCAGGTCGACCCGCTCGCCGAGCTGGCGCGCCAGCTCGAGGAGCCTGGGGCGCATGCCGACCGGCACCCGCTCCCAGGCGTCGCGCCGCACCACCGTGACCCCCACGATGAAGCCCACCGGGAGATCGATGAGCCACGGCGCGGGGACGAAGGTGCGGGTGACCAGCGCGTAGAGCGGCACGTTGTTGAGGCAGTCGATCATCCCGGTCTGGAGCGCCGGCATGATGTCGGTGGCGGCCAGCGCCACCGGCCGGAGCCCGGCCCGCCGCCACGCCTCCTCGACCCCGGGGTCGCCCTGGGCGGCGAAGATGCGCGCCCCGGCGAACTCCTCCGGGGTCCGGCGCGGGCCGTTGCAGTAGATGGCCAGCGAGCCGATGACGCTCCACTGCACCACCACCAGCCCCTGCGCCTCGAGCGCCCGCTCCATCGTGCCCTTCACCCGCTCCAGGGCGCAGCGCATCTCCGGCTCGTCGCGAAAGAGCAGCGGCGTGGTCAGGGCCTGCGGCTCCTTGACCAGGTCATGGAGCCCGATGTTGGTCAGGGCGGCCGCCTGGAGCTGTCCGATCCCGATCTTGCGGATCACCTCGCCCTCGTTGCCCTGGGTGCCACCCGCGTAGACCTTGAGCTTGACCTGCCCGCCCGAGGCCTCCTCCCATCGCTGGCCGAGCTCGCGCAGCAGGTCGTGCCAGGCCGAGCCGGTGGGGGCCAGGGTGGCCAGCTTGATGGTGACCTGGCCCCGGGCCGGTCCGGCGGCGGCGAGCAGCAGCGCGGCGATGGCCCAGCGCGTCAGTAAACCCATGGTGATCTCCCTGCTCTCGAAGGCGGCATGCTCCCTCGACAGGAGAGGCAGGGAGGTACATCCGATGTGACGTCCTCATCCCGGGTGCGCCTCGAGCCGGGCCGCGAGGGCCCGCGCCTCCTCGAGCAGCGGCGCCCCGGCCTCGGCCCCGGTCCATGCATCGAGCAGTCGCGCCAGCGGCAGGCGCGCCGCGACGGTTGAGCCGAGGCGGTGGTGGGCGTCGGCCAGCAGCAGCTGGCTGCGTGGCCAGGCCCAGCTGCGCCACATCTGCCGCCAGGCGTAGAGCCGCTCGAAGCGGGTGAGCGCGTCGACCGCCTCCTCGAGCCTCCCGGCCCGCCAGGCCAGCTCGCCGAGCGCGTAGAGCGGCGCCAGCCGCCAGGCCACCAGCGGCGTGCGCGCGCAGGTGGCTCGCAGCCCGGCCATCGCTTCCTCCCGGTCACCCCGGTGCCAGGAGAGCAGCGCCGAGGTGGTGTCGGCCAGCACCGAGCCCCGCGGAAGCCCGGCGGCCAGCCGCTCGGCCGGCTCGAGCGCCCCGAGCCAGGCGAGCGAGACGGCATGCTCCGCGGCGGCCCGCTGGTCGGCCGCCCCGACCCGCTCGATGGCCGCCTGCACCCCCTCGAGGTCGCCGTCGCCCAGCAGGTAGTCGGCCCGGACGGCGTGGAAGTGCCAGTCGCGCTGCACCGCCGGCAGCTCGCGCCCCAGCTCCTCCAGCAGGGCCAGGCCGGCGCGGCGCCGCCCCTGGAAGGCCTGGAGCGCGGAGAGCCCGTAGTAGCCCATGGGCCGGACCGGGCTGCCGGGCGCCGCCAGCTGGTGCACCTCCCGCTCGGCCTCGGCGAAGCGGCCCGAGAAGAAGATGGCCGCCAGCTGGTCCTCGCGCCCCGCCACGCCGCCACCCACCGCCTGGGCCCGCTCGCCGGCCCGGCGGGCCCGCTCCAGGTCTCCCAGCCAGCCCGCGGCGACCGAGAGGCCGTGCAGCGCGGCCGGGCCGGCGGTCTCATCCCAGCGCCGCGCCCAGGCCCGCAGCTCGTCGTGCCGGTCGAGCGCCCCGAGCGCCTCGGCCAGGTGACCCGCGGCCCAGCCGTACTCCGGATCGAGCCCCACCACCTGCTCGAACCAGGGGAGCGCCGCGCCCAGCTCGTCGCGGTGGCGCAGGATGTCGCCGGCCTGGTACCAGGCCCGCACCTCGTCCGGCCAGGCCTCGACCACCCGCCGGTAGCCGGCCAGCGCCGCGTCGTCGTCGCCACCGAGGTGGTCGGCGAAGGCCTCGATGAGGGCGCGCTCCCGGGCGCTGCACCGATCGGCGTGGCGCAGCGCCGCCTGCAGCGCCGCCTCCTGCTCGCCCCGCTCGCCGCCGAACCAGCGCAGCCAGACCGCCAGCTCGTAGTGGGCCATGGCCAGCCCCGGATCGAGCGCCACGGCCCTGCGGAGCAGCGCCCCGCAGTCCTGGCCCAGCGCCGGGTGGCGAACGCACTGCTCGGCGAGGAAGTAGGTCCTCCACCCCCTCACGGCCGCCTCGGCCGGCGCGCCGGGGGAGGGTCCGGGCGACCAGCCGCGCTCCAGCTCGAGGAGGGCCTCGAGCAGCTCGCCGGCGTCACGGTGCCGATCGCCGGGTGCCTGGGCGGTGGCCCGCGCCACCAGCGCGACCAGCGGCGCCGGGAGACCTGGCCGGTCGAGAGGTGGCCGGTCGAGGGGCGGCCGAGGCGCGCCCGGGGTGGAGGGGCCGGCACCGTCGAGCATCTCCCGGAGCAGCAGGCCGAGGGCGTAGAGGTCGGTGCGCTCGTCCTCGGCGCCGCCGGCCGCCTGCTCCGGGGCCATGTAGCCTGGCGTGCCGCTGCGCGACGGCCCGCGCACGCCGAAGGCGGCGGCCAGCCCGAAGTCGAGCACCTTGGCCGGCCCGCCCTCGACGAGGAAGACGTTGGCAGGCTTCAGGTCCCGGTGCAGGACACCGGCGGCGTGGGCGTGGGCCATGGCGCGGCAGACCTCCGCGGCCGCGGCCAGCGCGGCGCGAACGGGCAGGGGGCCGCGCTCCAGGCGCACCGACAGCGGCTCGCCGCGCAGCAGCTCCAGGACCAGGTAGGGGCCGACCGGGCAGTTTCCCACGTCGTGGATGGTGACGATGTTGGGATGGGAGAGCTGGGCCGCCGCCTCGGCCTCCCGCCGCAGCGAGGCCTCGACCGAGGGGCGCCCCTCCCGGCCGGTGGCCCGCAGGATCTTGAGGGCGACGTGGCGGCGCAGCTCACCGTCACGGGCCTCGAAGACCCGGCCGAAGCCGCCGCGCCCCAGCTCGCGCAGGATGGTGAAGCGCCCCACCGCCTCGCCGGGGCGGGGGAAGGGGAGCGCGGCGACGTCGAGCTCGGGCAGGCGGAAGAGCTCGGCGATGAGCGCCGAGACCGCCGCCGGTGCCGGGTGCTCGCTCACTCCAGCAGCCCCGCTTCCTGGGCCAGGCGACCGAGCCGCTCCTTGAGCCGCTCGTAGCGCTTGCGAAGCGCCGCGGCGGTCACCTGCGGGCCACCCTCGGAGAGCAGCTGCGCCAGCTCCTCCCACTCCAGCTCCCGGTCGAGCCGCAGCGAGAGGAGCTGCTGGTCGTCCGGGTCGAGCGCCGCTCGCAGCTGCCGCAGCGCCTGGCGCCGCCCGCCCGGGAGCTGGGCCGAGTCGGCGATCGAGGCGGCCAGGCGGGAGGCCATCGAGGTGGGGAAGCGCTCGGCGCGGCGATGCCAGGCGTCCTTGCGGAGCCGCGCGGCGGCGTTGCGGGCCACCCGGTAGGACCAGGCCCGCAGCGACCCCTCGAAGCGGAAGCCGGGCAGCCCCTGCCAGAGGTCTTCGGCGAAGGTCGAGAAGGCGTCGCGGGCGTCATCCTCGTCGAGGAGGCTGCCGAGGAAGCCGAGCAGGCTTGGACCGAGCGCCTCGAGCGCGGCGGTGGCCGCCTCGTCCACCTCCCCCTGGTCGAGGAGGGCCCGAACCCGGGCGTCGAGGGTCATGCTGAGAGTCTAGCCTCTCAGACGCCGGGTCGCTTGTGATCCTCGGCCGGCCGCCTTAGGTACACCCTTCGAGATGGCCGACACCCACCAGCTGCTGGAGAAGGCGGAGCGGCTCGAGCTGCTGGCCCAGCAGATCTACGAGGCGCTGGCGCAGCGCTACGGCGGGGAGACCCGCGAGATCTTCCAGAGGCTGGCCGCCGAGGAGAGCCAGCACGCCTCCCGGATCCGGCTGCTCGGCGCCCGCTACCGGCAGGACCGACGGCTGGTCGCCTCGCTGGCCGTCGACACGCCGCTGCTCGACCGGCTGCTCGTCGAGGCCGGGGAGGCGCTGGTGGCGGTGCGGGCCGGCGCCTGGGACGGAGACGCCCGGGCCGCAATGGCGAGCGCCGCCGAGCTGGAGACCCGCTTCTGCCAGGCCCACGCCCAGTCGCTCGCGCAGGGGGCGCTGCCGGAGCTTCGGGCCTTCTTCGAGCAGCTGGCCTCGCAGGACAAGGCGCACGCGGCTCTGCTGAAGGGGTGAGGGACGGCTGCGCGGAGTGGTCGGCCGCGGTGCGCCGCGCCACTGGAAGGCCGAGGCCGGACCAGGCGAAAGCGGACACTTTCAACCTGATGGAAACGGTCCATCGTCTTGAGCGGAATTCTCCCCGTTGCGCGGGAGGTACCGCCCAAGCAGCCGGGATGGTTGAGGTTCGGTTCTGGCTTGCCTTGTGCTGATCGGAGTGATCCCGACGCCCTTCCTCAGGAGGGTGCGCCTCCGGGAACGGTCTCAGGCCTTACCAAAGGAAGCTCCGATGTCCCAGACTACGATCGCCCCCCTGGCTCGTGCAGCCGCCGCGTTGACGGTGCTGCTCAGCTTCACCGCCTGCAGCGGCGGGTCCCCGGCCACGCCGCCGACCTCGCTGGCCATCATCTCCAGCTCGCCCCTCACCGACGCCGTCGATGTCCCCGTCGATGGGACCACCAGTGCCACCTTCAACATGGCGATGGACCCCGCCACCATCACCACGGCGACCTTCACGCTATCCGCCGAGGCCGGCGCGATCCCGGTGGCGGGCACCGTGACCTCCAGCAGCACCACGGCGACCTTCCAGCCGTCCTCCGATCTCGAGAACGACTCCTGGTACGCCGCCTCGATCACCACCGGCGCCAGGAGCGAGCGCGGTGATTCCCTCCAGGAACACCGCAGCTGGCGCTTCAAGACCGGCGGTCGGTTCGCGGCGCCGAGGGTCATGTCCACCACCCCCATCGCCGGCGCCATCGGCGTCCTCCTCACCGTCAACCCCAGCGCCACCTTCAGCAAGGCGATGAACCCGGACACCATCAACGCCAGCACCTTCACGGTGACCTTCGGGCCGTCGTCGGTCCCGGTCCAGGGCGCGGTCAGCTCGGTCGGCTCCAAGGCGGTCTTCGTTCCGGCCGCCCCGCTGGAGAGCAACGGCGTCTACACCGCCACCGTCGGCACCGGCGTCCGCAGCGCCGCCGGCGTGGCCCTCAAGCAGGCATTCTCCTGGAGCTTCACGACTGGGGGCGTGAACTCGACGATCCCGACCGTCATCTCCAGCAGCCCCGTCAACGGCGCTACCGGCGTCCCCGTCACCGAGAACCCCAGCGCCACCTTCAGCGAGGCGATGAACCCTGCCTCGCTCACCGCCAGCACCTTCACGCTGACCTCCGGGCCGGCGCTGGTCCCGGTCCAGGGCACGGTGACCTCCTCCGGCTCGACGGCGGTGTTCACGCCGTCCGCTCCGCTCGAGGCCAACGGTTCGTTCACCGCGACCATCACCACCGGAGCCACCAGCGCCCTCGGCGTGGCCTTCGCGGCCAGCTCCTCCTGGAGCTTCTCGACCCGCGGTACCCTGCCGGCTGGCCTCCCCGTGAACCTTGGAACGTCCGGGAACTTCGCCATCCTCTCCAAGAGCGGGATCTCGACGGTGCCGACCTCGGCCATCACCGGGAACATCGGCGTCAGCCCCATCGCGGGCATCGGCGTGACCGGGTTCTCGCTGGAGGCCGACGCCTCCAACGTGTTCTCGCTCTCTACCCAGGTGACCGGGAAGGTCTACGCGGCAGACTACGCTGATCCCACGCCTTCCAACCTGACCACGGCGGTGAGCGACATGGAGACGGCCTTCACCGATGCAGCAGGGCGCGCCGCGGCGGTCACCGAGCTGGGCGCCGGGAACATCGGCGGAATGACGCTGGTCCCAGGCGTCTACAAGTGGGGCACTGGCGTGCTGGTCCCGACCGACCTCACCCTCAGCGGCAGCGCCACCGACGTCTGGATCTTCCAGATCGCCCAGGACCTGACCGTGAGCAGCGCCGTCAAGGTCGTCCTCGCTGGCGGCGCCTTGGCCAAGAACGTCTTCTGGCAGGTCAGCGGCAACGTGGCCCTCGATACCACCGCACACCTCGAGGGTGTGGTCCTCTCCCAGACGGCCATCACGCTGGGGACTGGCGCCTCGATCAACGGCAGGTTGCTCGCGCAGACGGCCGTCACCCTCGACGGCAGCACCGTGGTCGAACCCGCCCCGTAGCCGGGTCGGAGCAGGTCCGCGCGAGCGGGCCAGTCGCCGGAAGCGCAGGAAGGTGGGGACGGCGTGAATGGAGCAAGCCCATTCATGCCGTCCCCTTTCACGTGCCGCGCGCCGGCAGCGTGAGCTCCATGTAGATCACGCCGGGGAGCGGGTTCGGGTAGTAGGGGCCGCGCTCCACGAAGCCGAGCGTGCGGTAGAGCGACCGCGCCGCGGACATCCACTCGAGCGTGTCGAGCCTCACCACGCCGTACCCCTGGGCGCGCGCCGCCGCCAGCAGCGCCTCGGCCACCGCCCGGGCCACGCCGCGCCCCCGCACCGTCGGCCGCGTCCACATCCGCTTCAGCTCGGCCACCCCCGGCTCGAGAGGCCGCAGCGCGCCGCAGCCGGACAGCGCCTCGCCGCGGTAGGCGAGCAGCAGCAGCCCCGTCGGCCGGGCGTAGGCCCCGGGCAGCGCCTGGAGCTCCTCCTGGAACCCCTGGAAGCAGAGGTCGACGCCGATCGCCTGCTGGTACTCGCTGAAGAGCTGCCGGACCAGCTCCAGCTCGGCCGCCGAGGCCGCCTCCACCAGCCGCAGCGGCGCCGCCGCACCGCCGCCCGCTGCCGCGCCAGGCACGCTCATATGACCTCCAGGTCGGCCGAGGCGACCCAGCCCTCGAGCCCGTTGAGCAGCTTGACACGTGCCGCGTCACCTTGCGCCTCGAGCACGCGCACCGTGGTCCCCTCGTGCAGCTCGAAGGCCGGCTTGAGCGTGCGCGACGGCCCCTCGCGCACCGGCGCCACCGGGGCGATCACCACCGCCGACGGCGTGCGCCGCTCGGCCGCCTTGCCGGCCAGCAGCGCCCCGCCGGCCACCGCCAGCAGCGCCGCCAGCAGCGCCGCCGGGCCGAGCCAGCGGCGGGCCCCGCGGCTCCCGCGGCTGCGCAGCCAGAGCAGCAGCCAGAAGCCGCTCCAGGCCAGGCCGAAGAGGGCCAGCGCGGCCCGGTCGGGCGTGCGCGCCAGCACCCGGGCGTGGAGCGGCGGCTGGGCCTCGCCCACCAGCCGGTCGACGTTCTGGGCGCGGGCCAGCTCCAGGTTGGCCTGCACGTCGGCGTCGCCCGGGTCGAGCGCCAGCGCCCGCTGGAAGCTGGCGATGGCGCGGCCGCGGAAGCCGAGCCGCAGGAGCGCGTTGCCGAGGTCGAGGTGGAGGCCGACGCTCTCCCAGCCCTGGTCGACCAGGGCGCGCCAGCCGCGCGCCGCGCCGTCGAAGTCGCCGGCCACGTAGAGGGCGGCGGCCTGCTCGGCGCGCGCCGAGGGGTCGACGCTCGCCGTGGCCAGCAGCCCAACCAGCAGCAGCCCGGTCACGTGCCACCTCCCCGCCCTCGCCAGGTGGTCTCCTCGAGCGTGGCCATGGCCCGCCCGGCGATCTCCAGCAGCTCCTCGCGGGCCAGCTGGCCGCCGAAGCGGCCGGCGTCGCAGGCGTCGAGCGCCGCGGCCAGCGCCCGCAGCGCCGGCGGGTGGGCCCCGGCCTCGGTGAGGGCGCGGGCCAGCTCGTCGCGGGTCAGGCCGGTGGCCGGGCTGCCGAGCTTGTCGGCGCAGTAGCCGACCAGCGCCCGCTCCACCTCGGCGAAGAACGGAGCGGCGTCGGCGCCGCCCAGCAGCCTGCTGGCGGTGGCCAGTCGCCGCCGGGCCACCTTGCCGGCCACCCGCACCCGGCGGGCCCCACCCTCGGCCAGGTGGCGCTCGCGCAGCCGATCGACGCCGACCAGCGCCAGGAAGGCGCCGACCGGCCCGAAGAGCAGGGCCCAGAGCGGCCAGCTGGCGTCCGCGGTCCCGGCGCGGGAGAGCGGGCCGACCGGCCGGATGGGGCGCAGCCCGGGGAAGAGCGTGTTCTGCGCCGGCGTGGCGCCGCCGCCGGCCACGGCCGCGGGGCCGCCCTCCACCTCGACGCGCTGCTCGCCGGTGCGCAGCTCGCGGTAGGCGCCGGTCTTCGGGTCGAAGACCGCCCAGGCCAGCGATGGGATCACCAGCGTGCCCGGCGCCTCCGGCACCAGCACCGTCTCCACGGTGCGCGAGCCGGCGAAGCGCAAACCGCGCGGCTTGAGCTGGTCGCTCGACGAGGGGGTGAAGGCGCGGGCCCCGGCCACCGCCGGGAAGGCCGGCAGCGACCAGGCCTTGAGGTTCCCCTCGCCGTCGGCGACCAGCCGCAGCGTGACCGGCTGCCCGACCGCGACCCGCTTCGAGGAGAGGCTGGCGGTGAGCGTGGCGGTGGCCACGTTGACGGCGTCGAAGCGCGCCGGCGCCCCGGCCGGCAGCGGCTTGACGGTGATGGTCACCGGCTGGCTGCGCCGGGAGGCCCGCTGCACGTCGCCGAAGGGGTAGAAGGGGTCGTCGGAGGAGACCCGCACCACCAGGTCGATGGCATGGGTGCCGAGCTCGAGCTGGCCGGCGCGAGTCGGGAAGAGGGCGATGCGCTGCAGCAGGTAGGCGCGCAGCGGCAGCCCGTCCTTCTTGCGGAGCTGCTGGGTCAGCTCGCGCGGCACCTCGAGCTGCTCGGTCCAGAAGCCGTCGTAGGCGGGCGGCTTGAAGTTGCCGGTCTCGGCCACGCCGACCGGCGAGAGCACCCAGATCGAGGCGGTCACCTGCTCGCCGAGGAAGACCTCGGTCCTGTCGACCTCGACGCTCAGCTGCAGCTCGCGCTCCCAGCCGTGCCAGGCCCGGCTCGAGTTGGGGTTGGGGACGCCCCCGGGCGCCCCCGGGCCGCGCGGGAAGCCGAAGACCGGCGGGGCCGGCGCGGTCGGGCGGCTGGTGGCGCTGCCGGCCGGCAGCACCTTGACCGGCAGCGGCGAGGTCTCGCCGCGGGCCTCCCCGGCCACCACCTCGATGGGCGGGATGGTGGTCTCGCCGACGCGGCGCGGCCGCAGCCCGAACTGGAAGCTGAAGGTCTGCTGCACCTTCATGCCGCCGCCGCCCCCCATGTTGATCGAGGTGCTGCGCGAGCTGCTCCGCGAGACCACGTCGAAGTCGAAGCCCTGGGTCGGCAGCGAGAGGGTGGGCGCCTCCTGCGAGTCGACCCGCACCTCGAGGGTGAGCAGCTCGTCGAGCGCCACCTGCTCGCGGTCGACCCCGGCCCGGATCGAGACCCCGGCCGGCCAGGCCAGCCCGGGGAGGCCGAGCAGCGCCAGCGCCAGCAGCGCTGCCCTACCAGTCACGCCCGGCGTCCTTGCGCTTCGAGGGGGGGCCGGCCGGCCCGAGCGGCATGGTCCGCTCGCGCGAGCGCATGGCGTCGAGGAGCCGCTCGGCCTCCTGCTTGCCGACCGGCGCGCGCTGGCCGGCCGCCGCGTCGCGGTCGGTCCCCTGCTGGTCGCCCGCGCTGCCCGTCCCCGCGTCACGCCGCTGCTCCTTCTCCTGGTCCTGCTGGCCGGCCGGCGATCTCCGGGCCGGCTCCGGGTCCGGCCGGGCCTGCTGCTTGCCCTGGTCCTGCTGTGACTTCGGGTCACCACCGGCGCCCTGCTGCTGCTCGCCGTCCGGCCTCGGCTTCCCCTGCTTCCCTTCCTCCTTCGGTGCGCCCTTGCCCTCCGACTTGCGGCGCAGCAGCACCTCGAGGTTATACCGCGCGTCCTCGTTGGCGGGGTCCCGGCGCAGCGCCTCGCCGAGGGCCTGGATCGCCCCGGCCCGGTCGCCGGCGGCGTCGAGGGCGCTGGCGGTGTTCTGCAGCGCCCGGCTCGCCAGCGGCGCCGCACCGAGTTCAGCGGCCCGCCTCCAGGCGGCCCGGGCCTCCTCGCCGCGCCCGGCCTGCTGGAGCGCGTTGCCGCGGTCGAAGTCGATCTCGGCGCGCCGCCCCGCCTCGCGCTCGGCCGCCTCGTAGCGGGGCAGGGCCGCGGCCGGATCGCCGCGCTGCAGCGCCTCGTTGCCGGCCTTCACCTCGGGGTGCTCGGCCTCGAAGGGCGAGGCGAAGGCCAGCAGGGCCAGGAGCGGGAGCAGCCCGGTCACGGCGCCTCCTCCCCGGGAGCCGGCGCCCGGCGCCTGCCGGCCTCGCCGATCAGCAGCCCGGCCAGCAGCAGCAGGAAGGCCGGGAAGGCGGCCAGCGCGTAGCGGTCCTCGAACTGGACGGTGAGCCGGCTCTGCAGCTCGCTCTTCTGCAGGCCGTCGAGCGTGGCCCGGAAGGCCGGCAGGCCGTGGTCGGGGGAGCCGAGCTCGAAGACCTCGCCGCCGCCGCGGGAGGTGATCTCGCGCAGCGTGCCGAGGTCGAGCCGGGTCACCACCGCCTGGCCGGCGCGGTCCTTCTTGTAGCCGGTCACCTGGCCGCGGGCGTCGAGCAGCGGGATCGGCTCGCCGGCGGTGGTGCCGACCGCCAGGGCGTGGACGCGGATGCCGGCCTCGCCGAGCGCCCTGGCCGCCTCGCCGGCCTCACCCTCCAGGTCCTCGCCGTCGCTCACCACCAGCACCACCTTGCCGCGCCCCTGCGAGCTCTCCCCCTGCTCCAGCACCTGGCGCGCCGCCCGCAGGCCGTGGCCGAGATCGGAGCCCTGCTGCGGCACGCTCCCCGGCCCGACCGAGCGCAGGAAGAGCCGGGCCGCCTGGTAGTCGGTGGTGAGCGGGCACTGCACGAAGGCCTCGCCGGCGAAGACCACCACCCCGACCCGGTCGCCGGCCAGCTGCTCGAGCAGCTCGCCGATCTCGAGCGTGGCCCGGGTGAGCCGGTCGGGCAGGACGTCGCGGGCCTGCATCGAGCGCGAGACGTCGAGCAGGATCACCAGGTCGATGCCGTAGCGCTTGGAGAGCTCGGTGCGGGTGCCGCACTGCGGGCGGGCCAGCGCCACCGCCAGCAGCAGCAGGCCGGTGAGCCAGAGCGAGACCCGGCCGGCCGGGCGGGCGAGGCCGGCCCGCGGGGCCAGGCGGGCGGCCTGCGGTCCGGCGGTGCGGCGCAGCAGGTCGCGGCGCCCCTTGAGCCGCCAGGCGGCCAGCCCGGCCAGCCCGGCGACCGCCAGCAGCAGCCAGAGGGCGCCCGGCTCCAGCAGGCGGGCCGGCGCCCCGAGCACCTGGAAGGTGAAGGGCGAGGAAGGGTTCACGGGAAGGCCCTCCAGCGCGTCAGGCCGAGCAGCAGGCCGAGCGCGGCCAGCGCGAAGGCCGGCCAGAGCAGGAGCGGGAAGAGCTCGGCCACCTGGCTGCCGCCGGTGGTCTCGATGATGCGGCTCTTCTCCATCCGGTCGAGCACCGCCTGCAGCCCGCCCTCCAGCTCGGCCCGGTCGGTGGCGCTGGCGAAGGTCCCGCCGGTCACGGCGGCGATCTCGCGCAGCAGCGCCGGGTTGACGTCGAGCTGCACCGGGCGGTAGCTGGGCCGGCCGAAGAGGTCGACGCCGTCCGGGTAGGGGACCACGCCCCCCTTGCCAACCAGGATGGGGAAGACCCTCACCCCCATGGCGTGGGCGATGCCGGCCGCCTCGAGCGGCGAGATCTGGCCGCGGTTGTTGTCACCATCGGTGATCAGGATGACCACCTTGCTGCGGGCGTCCGACTCGCGCAGCCGGTTGACGGCGGTGGCCAGCGCGTTGCCGATGGCGGTGCCGTCCTCGATGACGCCGAGCTTGAGCTGGTCGACGAGGGTGCGCAGCAGCTGGTAGTCGAGCGTCAACGGCGCCTGGGTGTAGGCGTCGCCGGCGAAGACCACCAGCCCGATCCGGTCGGAGCGGCGGCGGCCGATGAAGTCCTTCAGGACCTCCTTGGCGACGTGAGCGCGGTTCTCCGGCTTGAAGTCGGCCGCCAGCATCGAGGTGGAGAGGTCGAGGGCGATGACGATGTCGATCCCATCGACGCTGCGCTTCTCCGGCTCGCGCCGGTCGGCCTGGGGCCGGGCCAGGCCGGCGGCCAGCAGGGCCAGCGAGAGCAGCAGCAGCCCCTGCGGGAGCCACCAGAGCCGCGCCACCCAGCCGCGCGGCAGGGCCAGCAGGGCGGTGACGCGCGGGTGGAAGAGGCGCGGGGCGCGGCGGCGGTCGAGCCGCAGCGCCAGCAGCACCAGCGGCAGGGCCAGCAGCAGGAGCAGGGCCCAGGGGCGGGCCAGCTGGAGGGCGTCGCCGCTCACGCTGCGCCTCCCGGGGCGGGGGGCGCGGGCGGCGCGTTGGCCGGGGCTCCGGCGGTGGGCGGGGCCGAGGCCGGGGCCGGGCGGGTGCGGACCAGCAGCTCGCGGCCGAAGGCGATGCCGTCGGCGCAGGCGCGGCCGTCGGCCGGAGCCCTCGCGAACTTGACGAGGTCGGCCGTCTCGCAGAAGGCCCGGATTGGCGGGAGCGGCAGGCGCGGGTCGGGCTGGCGGGCCAGGGCCTCGAGCAGCTCGGCGCTGGTCAGGTCGAGGGCGTTCAAGGCCGTCACCGCGCCGAGGTAGTCGCGCACCGCCTCGGAGAGCCGGAACCAGTGCTCGCGCCCGCGCCCCTGCTCGCCGAGCCGCTCGGCCTCGAGGGCGTCGAGCCGGGCGGTGAAGCGGAGCTCGGGCGGCACCGGCGGGGGGGGCGCCACGCCGGCGCGGCGCCGGGCCCGCCACCAGCGCCAGGCCCGCCAGGCGAGCTGCAGCGCCGCCAGGCCGGCCAGGCTCCACCAGAGCAGCGGCCAGTTCGGGATCATGAGCGGGACCGGTGGGGCCGGGTCCTTGAGCTCGAGCTCATCGTCCGGCACCGCCGGGTCGATCACCCCGTTGCCGGTGAGGCGAGGCCCCGGCACGTCGAGGGCCCGCGCCCCCTCCGGCGTCGCCGCCGTGAGCGAGAGCACCGGCAGGTCGACGGCGCCGAGCGAGAGCAGCGCCACCCGCAGCCGGCAGGTGGTGGTCGCCTCCCCCTTGGCCTCGACCCGCGCGCAGCCGAGCGGCTCGGCGAGGAAGGGGCCCGCGGCGAGGGGGGCGCCGAAGTCGTAGCGCTCGGCCGGCGCGTGGGTGATCTCGACGGTCCACTCGAGCGGCTCGCCGAGCCGGGCCGAGGAGGCCGAGGTGCGCGACTGGACGGCGCGCGGCGAGGCCTGCTCCGGCGGGGCCCCGGCAGGCGCGGGGGACGCCGGCGGCGCGGCCGAGAAGGCGGGGGCCGGTGCTGCTGCCAGCAGCAGGGCCAGCCAGGCGGGGCTCGCCGCCATCACCCGTGCCTCCGGGCCCGGGCCTGGAAGAAGGCCAGCAGCGGGCCGACGTAGTCGGCGTCGTCGGCCTGCACCCGGGCGTGGTCGAGGTCGAGCCGGGTGAAGAGCCGGGTGAGCCGCTGTTCGGAGGCGGCGGCGTCGGCGGCCAGCCGGTCGCGCACCCGCCGATCCGAGAGGTCGACGCGCAGCGTGGCGCCGGTCTCCGGGTCCTCGAGCAGCGCCAGCCCGGCGGCCGGCAGGGCCCGCTCCAGCCGGTCCTCGATCCGGACCGGGACCAGGTCGTGCTTGCGGGAGGCGATCCGCAGCGGCAGCTCGAAGCGGGCCTCGTCGTCGAGGAAGTCGGAGAGCACGAAGGCGACGCAGCGGCGGCGCATGGTGCGGCGCAGCTGGGTGAGCGCGGCGCCGAGGTCGGTGCCCCTGCTGCGCGGCCTGAACTGGAGGATCTCCGAGACCAGCCGCAGCGCGTGGCGCCGCCCCTTGCGCGGCGGCACGAACCGCTCGACCTCGTCGGTGAAGAGGCACAGCCCCACCCGGTCGCCGTTCTGCACCGCCGAGAAGGCGAGCAGCGCCGCGATCTCGGCCGCCACCTCGGCCTTGGTGCGCTTGCCAGAGCCGAAGTCGGTCGAGCCGGAGAGGTCGCAGAGCACCATCACCGTCAGCTCGCGCTCCTCGACGAAGCGCTTGACGTGGAGGTGGCCGGTGCGGGCCGAGACGTTCCAGTCGATGGCGCGGACCTCGTCGCCGGGCGCGTAGGCGCGCACGTCGTGGAAGTCCATGCCGCGCCCCTTGAAGACCGAGTGGTACTGCCCGCCGAGGGAGTCCTCGACGGCGCGGCGCGTGGTGATCTCGATGCGTCGGATGCGGGTGATGAGGTCGCGGGCGTTCATCGGTGCGTCGGGCGGCGGGGAGCCTCGGCGCCCCGCCGGCGCCATCAGGGGACCTCGACCCGGTCGAGCACGCGGGAGACCACCTTCTCCGGCGTGACCTCCTCGGCCTCGGCCTCGTAGGTGAGGGTGAGCCGGTGGCGGAGCACGTCGTAGGCGACCGCCTTGACGTCCTCGGGGGTGACGAAGGCGCGCCGCCGCAGGAAGGCGTGGGCCCGGGCCGCCAGGGTGAGGAAGATGGTGGCGCGCGGCGAGGCCCCGAACTCGATGAGCGGCGCCAGCTCGGCCAGGCCGAAGGCCTTCGGGTCGCGGGTGGCGAAGACGATCGAGACCACGTAGTCCTTGACCCGGTCGTCCATGTAGAGCCGGTGCAGGGTCGCCTTGCCGGCGGCCAGGTCGGCGCGGCCGATCACCTGGGTGGCCCGCGGCGGCGCCGGGGTGGCCATGCGGTCGAGGATGGCCCGCTCCTCCTCGCGGGTCGGGTAGCCGACCTTGACCTTGAGCATGAAGCGGTCGACCTGGGCCTCGGGGAGCGGGTAGGTCCCCTCCTGCTCGATCGGGTTCTGCGTGGCCAGCACGATGAAGGGGTCGGGGAGCGGGAAGGTCTGGTCGCCGATGGTGACCTGGCGCTCCTGCATCGCCTCGAGCAGCGCCGACTGGACCTTGGCCGGGGCGCGGTTGATCTCGTCGGCCAGCACCACGTTGGCCACCACCGGCCCCTGGCGCACCGAGAAGGTCTGGGTGCGCGGGTCGTAGACCTGCGTGCCGACCACGTCGGCCGGGAGCAGGTCCGGGGTGAACTGGATGCGGCTGAAGCTGCAGTCGATGGCGTCGGCCAGGGTCTTGACGGTGAGCGTCTTGGCGAGCCCCGGCACCCCCTCGACGAGCACGTGCCCGCCGGTGAGGATGCCGATGAGGGCGCGCTCCACCAGGTACCTCTGGCCGACGATCACCTTGCCGGTCTCGGCCACCAGCGCGTCCACGAAGGACGACTGGCGCTGCACCTCGTCCGAGACGGCCCGGATGTCCGGGTTCATGCTGCCTCCAGGAAAGCCATTGGGGAGGGGCGAAGATACCTCGGCCCCGGGAAGTGAACAGCCCACACGGGGGGCGCAGTCCCACTCGCCGGCCCTGTCCGGGGTGGCCCCCGGACCCGGACGGTGCGCCCGTTTGGGTGGGCGTATACCCCGCAGGCCGATCCCGTCGGGGGTGGGATGCCGCGTTGCGCCCGCCCTCGCTTGCGGCAGGCGGTCGCACCGCCCAGATTGACGGTGCAGGAGATCTCCGTGCACCACCAACCATCGCGGCGCCCGTGAGGGGCGCACCGCTCACGCGCCCTCCGGGCACGCTCGTCGACGCGCTCGTCGCGGCCGCGGCGGGGCGCCTCGGCGTCACCTTCGTCGGCACCGACGAGCACGAGCGCTTCGTGCGCTGGTCGGAGGCGCTCGACCGCGCCCGCCGGGCCGCCGCCGCCTACGCCCGGCTCGGCATCCGCCCCGGCGACCGGGTGGCCCTGGTGCTCCACGGCGGGCCGGCCTACCTCGACGCCTTCCTGGGCGCCTGGCTGGCGTCGGCCGTGCCGGTGCCGCTCCCCCCGCCGAGCCGGCTCGGCCACCACGACGACAACCTGGAGGCGCTCGAGCGGATGCTGCGCGCCTCGGGC
>JANMRY010000202.1:0-3508 GCA_031388695.1 Anaeromyxobacter sp.
CCATCCTGGTCATCGAGCACGACATGCGGCTGGTGATGGGCGTCTCGGAGCGACTGCTGGTGCTCGACCACGGCGTCACCGTCGCCCAGGTAGGCCTCGATCACCTTGGGGTTCTTTCGGATCTCCTCCGGCTTGCCGCGGGCGATGGTGACGCCGTGGTCGAGCACCAGCAGTCGCTCCGAGACGCCCATCACCAGCCGCATGTCGTGCTCGATGACCAGGATGGAGAGGCCGAAGCGGTCGCGGATGGAGCGGATCAGCTGCATCAGCTCCACCTTCTCGGCGGCGTTCATGCCGGCGGCCGGCTCGTCGAGGCAGAGCACCTTGGGGCCGGTGGCCAGGGCGCGGGCGATCTCGAGCCGCCGCTGCTCGCCGTAGGGCAGGTTGCGGGCCACCTCGTCACGCCGCTGGGCCAGCCCCATGACCTCGAGGTACTCCTCGGCGCGCCCCAGGATGCGAGCCTCCTCCGACTGGTGGCGCGCGGTGAGGAAGAGGCAGTCGAAGAAGCCGCTGGTGGCGCGGGCGTGGCAGGCGATGCGCACGTTGTCGAGCGCGGTGAGCTCCTTGAAGAGCCGGATGTTCTGGAAGGTGCGGGCCACCCCCTTGGCGCAGATCTGGTGCGGCCGCTGGCCGTTGACCCGCTCCCCACCCAGCATCACGTCGCCGGCGGATGGCTCGTAGACGCCGGTGATGGCGTTGAAGGCGGTGGTCTTGCCGGCGCCGTTGGGGCCGATCAGACCGACCAGCTCGCCGGGGGCCATGATCAGGCTGAAGTCGGCCAGCGCCTTCAGGCCGCCGAACTGCATGGTGACGTTGCGGACCTCGAGCGGGTTGATGCTCACGGCGCCTCCTTCGACCCGGCCGCGGCCAGCGGACGCGCCTTGCGGCGCCGGAAGATGGGCAGGTCCCAGAGCTCGTGCGTGCCGAAGATCCCTTGGGGGCGGAGCAGCATCAGGGCGATGAGCAGGACGGCGTAGACCACCATCCGGTAGGCCTGGAACTCGCGCAGCAGCTCCAGGCCGATGGTCAGCACCGAGGCGGCCAAGATCGAGCCAGTGATGGAGCCGAGGCCGCCCAGCACGATCATCACCACCACCTCGATGGAGCGGATGAAGGTGAACATGCGGGGGGTGGAGAGCATGATGGCGTGGGCGATGAGGGCCCCGGCCAGCCCGGCGTAGGCGGCCGAGATGACGAAGGCCCGCACCTTGTAGCCGGTGGTGTTGACGCCCATGGCCTCGGCGGCCACCTCGTCCTCGCGGATGGCGAAGAGGGCGCGCCCCTGGGTGGAGATCGCCAGCCGCCGGGCCATGACCACGGTGGCCACGACCGAGAAGCCGACCCAGATCATGTTGGTGCGCGGCGGCAGGCCGGAGAGGCCGGTGGCCTGGCCGAGCGATTTCATGTTCTCGATGATGGAGCGGATGATCTCGCCGAAGCCGAGCGTCACGATGGCCAGGTAGTCGCCGCGCAAGCGCAGCGACGGCATGCCCACCAGGAAGCCGGCCAGGGCCGCCATGGCCATGGCCGCCAGCAGCGCCACCGCGAAGACCACCTGGTCGGAGACGGCGGCCGGCAGGAAGTCGATCTGCACGCTGGCCAGGGTCAGCGTGATCCTGGCCGAGGTGTAGGCGCCCACCGCCATGAAGCCGGCGTGGCCCAGGGAGAACTGCCCGGTGAAGCCGTTCACCACGTTGAGCGAGACGGCCAGCACGATGTTGACGCCGACGCTGATGAGGATGAGCCGCCAGGCCGACGGGGTGGCCCAGTCGATGGCGACGATGATGGGGAGCGCGAGGACGAAGGGGATGAACGACTTGATGATCGGGCCGGGGCGCGTCATCACACCTTCTCCACGGTGACGCGGCCGAACAGGCCGGTGGGCCGGACCAGCAGCACCAGGATGAGGACGGTGAAGGCGATGGCGTCGCGGTAGGATGAGTCGGTGTAGCCGGCCACGTACTCCTCGGCCAGGCCGAGCACCAGGCCGCCGGCCATGGCGCCGGGCACGTGACCGATGCCGCCCAGCACTGCGGCCACGAAGGCCTTGAGGCCGATGATCAGGCCGAAGAGCGGCTCGATCTTGGGCCTGGCCACGGCGTTGATCAGGCCGGCGGCAGCGGCCAGTGCCGAGCCGAGCACGAAGGTCCAGGAGATGATCCGGTTGACCGGGATCCCCATCAGCCCGGCCACCTGCCAGTCGAAGGAGACGGCCCGCATGGCGGTGCCGAACTTGGTGCGGAAGACGATGAACTGCAGCAGCAGCATCAGGCCGAAGGCCCCCAGCAGTCCGTAGACGTCGTAGTTGGAGGTGTTCACGCCCATCACCTCGTAGCCGACGCGCTCGACTAGGGTGGGGAAGACGCGCGGGCTCGGCCCGGGCGGGAACTCGATGGGATGGCGGAAGAAGGGGGAGAGCTGGAAGCCGTACTCCAGCAGGAACGAGACGCCGATGGCGGTGATGAGTGCGGTCAGCCGGGCCCGGTGGCGCAGCGGCCGGTAGGCGAAGCGCTCGATGGTGTAGCCCAGGGCGCCGCAGATCAGCATGGCGCCGATGGTGACGACGGTGACCTGGAAGAAGACCTCGGCCCCGCCGGGCGGGTTCTCGTCGAACGGGCCGCGGACCCCGAGCAGCTGGGAGATGTAGTACCCGGCGAAGGCCCCGACCATGTAGATGTCGCCGTGGGCGAAGTTGATCAGCTTGAGGACGCCGTAGACCATGGTGTAGCCCAGAGCGACCAGGGCGTAGATGGCGCCTACGGAGAGCCCGTTCACGAGGTGCTGGAGGAACTCGGTCACGTGACCTCCCGATCAGTACGGATGCGAACCAAAAAAGGGAAGGGAAGCGGTGGCCTGACCACCCCTCCCCCCCCCCTCCGGGTATCACACGGCCTGCCGCCTACGGGTTGACGGTGGCGACGTACTTGGCCTTGTTCTTCACGATCCCGATCACCACCGCCGACTTGACGGCGTTGTGGTCGGCGTCGATCGTGATCTTGCCGGCCACGCCCTGGAAGTCCTTGGTGGCCTCGATGGCGTCACGGACCGACGGGCCGGTCAGCTCCTTGGCGCGGCCGATGGCGTCGATGGCCACCAGGGCGGCGTCGTAGCCGAGCGCGGCCAGCGCGTCCGGCACCGAGCCGTAGGTATCCTTGTACTTCTTCACGAAGCCCTGGACCATGGGGTCGGGATTCTCGTCGGTGTAGTGGTTGGAGAAGAAGCCGCCGTCGAGGGCGCCCTGGGCGATCTCGTAGAGCTTCGAGGAATCCCAGCCATCGCCACCGGCCATGGGGACCTTGATGCCCAGCTCCTTGGCCTGGCGGCCGGCCAGCGCCACGTCGCCGTAGTAGCCCGGGATGTAGATCATCAGCGGCTGCTTGGTCTTGATGGCCGTGAGCTGCGCCTTGAAGTCCTGGTCGCCCGCCTTGAAGCTCTGGTCGCTGACGATGGTGCCGCCCAGCTCCTCGAACTTCTTCTTGAAGAAGTCGGCCAGCCCGACCGAGTAGTC
>JANMRY010000037.1:0-33569 GCA_031388695.1 Anaeromyxobacter sp.
GTCGCGCCCCGCCGCGCCGGGTGGAACGGGCAAGGGGTTCCCAGGCACTCGCCGTTCAGCTCGCTCCACTCGCAGGACGGGCCGTGGCCGTCGAGCCGAACCCCGAGCGCCTGGCGCGCCACCTGGACTCCGGTCAGGAGCGAGAGCCAGCTGGTCCGCTTGCAGCAGCGCGGGCCGCCGGTCCGGCCGATCACGGTGAGGGCGCGGCCGGTGGCGGCGTTGGCCATCCCCCAGCTCTCACGCGCGAGCGGCGTCGCCCCGGTCGCCACCGAGGCGAAGATCCCGACCCCGACGCCGGCGCCGCAGGCCCCCTGGAAGCCGCAGGAGCCGCCCGGCACCGCGTCGGAGCGGCGCCTCGCCTCGGCGAGCCAGCGCCCCTTCTCGCCCGGCGTGCCGCGGGCGTTGGCCACCGCGGTGAGCAGCGCCGCCGGCACCAGGAAGTGGTGCTCCGGCCCGTGGAGCTTGAGGCTCGGGTGGCGCATCAGCCGGGTGGCCAGCGCCACCGGGTCGGTCGAGTCGCTGTTGAGGCAGGCCCGCTCGATCAGGTCGCGGGCCGGGGCGGCGTGGCAGCCGTCGCAGACGAAGTGGCCGGCGCCGCAGGCCACCGGGCTCTCCCCGGCGCCGCCGCAGAGGGCGCAGGCGACCGGCCTCGCCTCGGCCCGGTAGGCGAGCGGCTCGCCGCAGACCAGGCAGCCTCGGCGGTGGTCGGTCACGCCGCGCCGCCGAGATCGTAGAAGCGGGCGCCGAGCCCGTAGAGCTCCTTCACCGGCCGGCAGTCGGTCTCGAGCGGCGAGCCGGTCCGGTGCCAGGCGACGGCGCCGCAGCCGCCGCCGCAGACCGAGGCCAGCCCGCAGCCCTGGCAGGCCGGGATGGTCAGCGTGCTGCGGCCGCTCCAGCGGGCGATGGCCGCCTCGTCGCGCGCCTCGGCCGGGAAGAAGGAGCCGAGCCGGTGCTGCGGGTGGCCGACCGTGGCGGTGCAGCCGAAGACGCCCCCCTCCGGCGAGAAGGCCCACTCGGTCTTGGTGGCCGGGCAGGCGTCGAAGTTGGGGGGCGGCAGCTCGCCGGCGCTGGCCAGGTGGCCGATGCCGTGGAAGCGCGGCGCGTGGAAGCGGCGCAGCACCGGGTGGGTCTCGCAGAGCTCCAGGTAGGCGGCCCAGAGCTCGACCCGGTCGAAGAGGGCGTCGCGGTCCTGCCGGCTGGCGCAGCCGAAGAGCTCGTAGTTGCGCCCGATCTGCGTCTTGAACTTCGAGGCCCGCAGCTCGAGCCAGCCACGCGCCTCGGCGAAGGCGGCCAGCTCCGGCAGGCGCGGCAGGTTCTCCTTGTCGGCCACCACCCGCAGGTTGACCGGGACGCCGGCGGCGATCAGCGCCTCGACGCCGGCGACGATCCGGTCGAAGGTGCCGGTGCCGTCCTTGTGCGGCCGGCGGGCGTCGTGGAGCGCGCGCGGCCCGTCGAGCGTCACCTGCACCTCCTTGACCGTGCCGGTCGCCAGCGCCGGCACGAAGGCTTTGAGGTCGTGGCCGTTGGTCACCACCGCCGCCTTCATCCCGCGCGCCCTGGCCCCGTCGAGGAAGCGGCCGATCCGGTCGTGGTGGGCCGGGGTGTCGCGCAGCGGCTCGCCGCCGAAGAGGGTCAGGTAGGGCTTCTGCGGACCGCCGAGGTGGTGGCGGTCGACGTAGCCGAAGAAGGCCTCGATCGCCTCCGGGGTCATCAGGCCGGCGCCGGCCGGGTCGAAGAGCTCCTGGTAGCAGTAGGTGCAGGCGAGGTTGCAGCCGAAGGTCGGCACCACGATCAGCTGCGTCTGGGTGAGCGCCGCCTCGGCGCGCCAGGTGGCGAGCGCGCCGTCGAGCAGCGCCTGGTCGTCGGCCGGCGTCTCGACCACGAAGCCGGCCTCGCGCAGCGCCGCCTCCGGCAGCGAGGCGGGGAGCGGGCCGGGGAGCGCGCGGAGCGCCGCGGCCGAGTCGCGCGGCAGCAGCGCCGCCTGGCCGGAGAGCGGCTGGACCAGCAGCACCTCATCGCGCCCCGGGACGTCGGCGAGGATGGCGTGTCGGGAGAGCTGCATGGTCAAGTCTCCTCGGCGCGGTGCGGGGCGCGCGCCTCGATGGTCAGGCTCAGGATCCGGACGCCACCCTTCTCGTAGGGGGCGCTCCGCTTCAGGACGCGGACCTCGGTGAGGCCGGCGGCCGAGACCGCCGCCAGGTAGTCGGCTTCCCGGATGGCGCCGCCGTAGCAGGCGGCCCAGGCGGCCGGGTCGGCGCGGACCGACTCGGGCAGGTCGGCCTCGGAGACCACGTCGGAGACCACCACGCGCCCGCCGGGGACCAGCAGCCGCGCCACCTCGCGGTAGACGGCCGCCTTGTCGAGGGCGTGGTTGATGGCGCAGTTGGAGACCACCACCTCGGCGCAGTGGTCCGGCAGCGGGACCGCGGCGAGATCTCCCAGCAGCACGCGAGCGTTGCCGAGCCCGGCGGTCAGCTGCCTCGCCGCCTCGACCATGCGCGGCGTGGCGTCGACGCCGGTGACGCGCCCCTCCGGGCCGACCAGCCCGGCGGCGCGGAGCAGGTCGCCGCCCCGGCCGCAGCCGAGGTCGATGAGCCGCTCGCCCGGAC
The DNA here is from genome assembly GCA_031388695.1 of Anaeromyxobacter sp. GTDB lineage: Bacteria > Myxococcota > Myxococcia > Myxococcales > Anaeromyxobacteraceae > JADKCZ01. The sequence goes on from JANMRY010000037.1 coordinate 2,610, forward strand.
GCGGCGACGCGAGATCGAGCGCGCCGCCGCAGGAGAGCGAGCCGCTCCCGGCCGCCAGCCCGCCGTAGCGGGCGGTCACTTCCTGGGCGATCGGGGCCGGGGTGATCGGGGCCTGGGCGGGCGGAGCTGCGCTGGCGTCGTCGCGGGTCTTCATGAGGTCTCCCCGTTTGGAGCCACCGCGCGGCCCCCAAGGTTCGGACGATTCGAGGTCCGGACCATCCACCCTCGCCGGCCTGCCGGCAAGCCGAACCGCGTCGCCCAAGGGCGGCGCCGAACCGCGCCGCGCCGGGCCGGCTCAGACGGAACGGAGCGGGCAAGGAGGACACCATGGATCGGCTCATGCTGCGCGACTGCCGCTGTGACCGGATCGGCGAGCGGCTCTCCGAGTACCTCGACGAGGAGCTCGGCACGCTCGACCGGGCCCGCGTGGCGCTCCACCTGCTCGGCTGCCCGCGCTGCGCCGCGGCCGCGGCCGGGCTGGCCGAGACCATCCGGGCGCTCCACCGCTGCTCGGGCCGGCGCGCCTACGCCAGCAGCCCCTCGACCACCTTGACCAGCGCCCCGCTGCCGATCTGGCCGCCGGTGTGACGCGGCGCCGCCTCGGCGCCGCCGCGGAAGAAGAGGAGCGTCGGGCTGCCGAGGACGCCCAGCTCGACGGCGAGGTCGCGGTTGGCCTGGCGGAAGACCTTGACGAAGCGGGCCCTCCCGGCCAGCGCGGCGGCCGCCGCCTCGAGCCGCGGCGCCAGCGCCTCGCAGGGCGGACACTCGGACGAGTAGAAGTCGACCACCACCGGCTCGGCGGCGTCGAGCACCTCTCGCCGCCAGTCGGCGGCCTGGATCTCCTTCACGAGTGCGGCCATGGGCGCTCCGGGTGGGCGGCTCCGGCGCGGGCCGTGGTGGCCGGCTTGGGGAGCGGGTGGGAAGAGGTGCGGAGGCCCCGGAGGGCCTCCGCGGTGCATCAGTCGTGGCAGCCCGAAACCAGCCGGGAGGCCTTCGCGCAGCACTGCGCCGTCTTCTCGGGGGCGCAGCAGCCCTTCTTCGTGGTCAGCAGCTTCATGTCGACTCCTCGTTCAAGCGGCGATCTGCTTCTCCAGCTTCTGCTTCAGCTTCCGCGCCGCATCGCAGTCCTCGCACGGCGCGTCGGGCTTCCCGGCGTGCACCTGGCAGGTCGCCAGGCAGTTGCCGAGCGACTGCACCATGATGCGCAGCTCCTTCGCCGTGAAGTCGAGACCGGTCACCTGGTTGGCATTCATTCGCGTCCCTCCGTGATCGGTAGCGTAGCGCCCTCGTGGCCTCCCCCAGCAACGGGCTGGAGGGTTGCGCCCTTTGGCCGCCCCTCCTTCTGGGAGCCGGAATCGACCGGGAGGGTTCGGAGGTCCGAACCCCGCGCGGGGCCGTGGGCTCTCCCGGAGCAGAGGACACATGAAACTGCTCGCCAAGCTCTTCGGCCCCAAGGCCCCCAAGACCCCCAGGGTTCAGCCCATCCACGTGGACGACGAGAACTTCATCGACGAGGTCTCGCGCTCGCCGCTGCCGCTGGTGCTCGACGTCTGGAGCCCCGGCTGCGGCCCCTGCGCCACGCTCGAGCCGATCGTCATGGATCTCGCCACCGACTACCAGGGGCGGGTCCGGGTGGCCGAGATGAACGCCGCCGAGGCGATGGAGTACACCGCCCGGCTCGGCGTCATGGGCACGCCGACCATCCTCTTCTTCAAGAAGGGGCGCGAGGTCCACCGCGTCACCGGCTTCGTCGGCTCGCGCTACCTGCGCGAGGTGATCGAGGCCGAGCTGCTCCCCGCCACCACCCGAGGTCACGCATGAGACTGCCTCCGGCTGGTCATCCTGACCCAGGGGATGCTCTTCGCCGGGATGTAGCTCTATCATCGACCGGTGAGCCTTCCGCTCCGGTCTCCCCCGCTCCTGCTCCTCGCCGCGCTCGTGCTGGCGCTGGCGGGCGGCGTGGCGCGTGGGCAGGAGCCCCCCGATGACGAGGAGCCGGAATCCCTGCCGCCGCCGGGCGAGCGGGACGAGGAGGAGGACGACCCGTCGCTCTACGAGGGCTGGGCCACGCCGCAGGAGCCGGAGCCACCGCCGCCGCCCAAGATCACGCTGCTCCTCACCGGCGGCGCCTACTACTCGAGCGCCGGCCTCTACATCCCGCTCAGCGGCGCCTCGGCCGCCTCGACCGGTGAGCGGACCGAGGCCGAGATCTACCGGGCGCTGCTGGGCGGCGCTCTATCCCGCCAGTTCCTGGTGCTGGAGGGGAGCGTCAACCCGCTCCCCTGCCTCGGCGTCGCGGCGCGCGAGTGGCGCTGGGCCTACCGGAAGGCGCAGCTGACCAGCGACTTCAACCTGGTGGCGGCGCTCACCGCCGGCTTCGACGAGCCGTTCGCGCTCTCGGCCTTCCTCGGCAACGTCGTCGACTTCGAGGTCAAGGGGGGCGGCGGGCAGCGGGGCCGCGGCTACCTCGGGCTGGTGGTCTCGGGCGGCGGAGGCCACATCAAGCAGAACGAGCTGATCCGGGACGCCTGGCTGGAGACCGAGGCGAAGCTCAAGGGGGACCGGGTCTCCGACGAGATGACGCTCTCCTGGAGCTTCCGGCTCGGCGCCAAGCTGCACGACAACGCCGAGATCACCGACACCGCCTACGTGGCGCTGCGGCGCAGCCGCGTCGACTACGAGGGGGGCCACTGGCTGCTGGCCAACTCCGGCGTCGAGTACCGCTTCGACCTGTCGCTGCGCGGCAAGCCGGTGCGGCAGCTGCTCACCGTCGACAAGAAGTTCCCGCTCGGCACGGGGAGGCTGGTGCTGGTGCTCGGCGTCGGCCTGCTCTGGGAGTCGCGGGCCGTCTACACCGGGGCGCTGGCCGAGACCCACGACCCGGGGTTGCAGTTCCTGATCCGGCCGAACGTGGTGTTCTGAGAGCGGGCGGCGGCCGTCTGGCGGGCGAGAGGCGTTGTGAGGGGAGCGCCTGGGCGATCGGAGTGGCACGGTCGCAAACGGTCTCGGGGTGGGGCGGCTCGGTGCTCCTTGTTGCCGGGCGGCGGCGCGCTACCCGACTGAGGCCCCTCTTTCGCGAGTTCTGACGTCAGAACCGGACCCACGGTACGCTTAAGGAACTAACCGTGTCTTATCGTCAGGTTGGACATGCCACCGACGCGGACTGGGAGTTGCTTTGGGCGCCCAGAGTGGAATTCGGGGGGAGGCGTGCACTGTCCGGCACCAGGCCCCCAGGCCCGTCGGGTGCGCATGCCGACCCGCAAAGATTTACCCCGGCAGGACGTAGCAGCCCGGCTCGCTCGGGTGGTCCATCACGCTCGCGGTGCCCCCCACCCGCCGAAGCGCCAGCAGGACCGCGACGTCGCCCCCGGCTCCGGCGACCATGAAGGTGCCGAGCTTGACCACCAGGGCGTTACCGATGGCGAGCCCAACCGCAAGGGGTGCGAGGCCGAGGAGCAGCAACGGCAACACCAGGACGAAGCGGTAGGCGCCGACCGACAAGGGGCGGCGTGTCGTCGCGAAGGCGGCCCCCCGGCTCACCTGGATGCCGAAGCGCACCTCACCGGGTGGCACACCGCAGAGCACCATGGCGAGGCCGTGCAGCCCTTCGTGCACGACGATCCCCGCCACCACGAGCGGCCAGAAGATCCACCCACCCTGCTCGCCTTGCGTCCCCCAGAGCCGGGAGAAGAGCAACACCCCACCGATCGCTGTCGCCAGCAGCAGGACTCCGCTGACGGCGTAGACCCTCCCCATGCCGACCACGACCGCCACCGCGCCCGGTGGCGCCTGCGCTGTGGGCTGGCCGGCGGCCGGCTCCGGCGAAGGTCCCACGCCCCTACGCCTTCCCGAAGAGGAACTTCTCGCTGTTGAAGGCGCGCACGGTCAGGCCGGCCACCAGCACCGCCCAGAGCAGCGTCGAGGTCATGCAGAGCGCCATCTGCCCCGGCTCCACCACCTCGCCGCGCAGCAGCCGGTTGACCAGCAGTTGGTCGCCGAAGGCCGGGATGGCCAGCATCCAGAGCTTCAGCTTGATCGGCACCAGCCCGAGCACGATTCCGGGCGTGGCCGGCACCAGCATCATGAAGGAGATGCTCGACTGCGCCGCCCGGAAGGTGCGGGCCCGCGACGCCACCAGCAGGATGAAGGCGCAGACCAGCAGCAGCAGCGGCACCATCAGCAGCAGGATGCGGGCCAGCACCGAGGGCTCCAGCTTCATGGAGAACCCGAGCGCCTCCATGGGGACCAGGTACGGCACGAAGCCGAAGCCGATCACCGTCTCCACCAGCGCCACCGCCGAGAAGGCGGCCGCCGCCAGCAGCTTCCCCAGCACCACCGCCGAGCGCGGCACCGGGTGGAGCAGCAGCGCCTCCAGCGACTGGCGCTCTCGCTCGCCGGCGGTGGCGTCGATGGCCACCGACATGCCGCCGATGAAGAGCGCCATGACCAGGAAGTAGGGCAGCATGGAGAGCAGCATGGCCGCGCGGCTCTGCGCGGTGGCCAGGTCGACCTCCTCCACCGCCAGCGCCGTGGTGGCCGCCGGGTGGACGCCGCGCAGCACCAGCCGCTGCACGCCGATCCGCCTCGAGTAGCCGTCGAGCAGCGCCTTGACCCGCACCACCGCCGAGTGGGCCGAGCGACGCGACTCGTCGACGTAGAGCTTCACCGGCGCCGGTCGCCCGGCCCGCAGCGCCTCGGCGTGGTCGGCCGGGATCTCCAGCACCAGGTCGACGTCGGAGGCTCGCACCGCGGCGGCAGGGTCGGCCGGGGCCGGCTTCACCTCGACGGCCCGCTCGGCCAGGTAGGCCATCAGGTTGGGGGCCCGCTCCGGCGCCACCACCGGCAGCGCCAGCGGCTTCTCGTCGACCTCGCGGGCCTCGCGCGAGACCAGCGAGAGCGTGCCGGCCATCACCATGGGGCCGAAGACCGGGAAGAAGAGCACCATCGCCAGGGTGCGCCGGTCGCGCAGGCTGTCGATGACCTCCTTGCGGAAGACCACGCCGAGCAGGTCCCATCTCATCCCAAGCCCTCCTCGGAGCCGATGGCCGCCACGAAGGCGTCCTCGAGCGTGGCCTTGCCGGTGGCCGCCTTGAGCGCCTCGGGCGTCCCCTCGGCCACCACTTGCCCGTTCGCCACCACCACGATCCGGTCGCAGACGGCGCTCACCTCCTGCATGACGTGGGTGGAGAAGAGGACGCAGCGCCCCTGGTCGCGCAGGTTCTTGAGCAGCGCCCGGACCGCGCGGGTGCCGGCCACGTCGAGGCCGCTGGTCGGCTCGTCGAAGACCACGTTGTGCGGGTCGTGGACCAGCGCCCGGGCCAGCGCCACCTTGAGCTTCTGCCCCTGCGAGAAGCCGTCGGCGCGCCGCTCCAGGAACGGGCCCATCTCCAGCAACTCCGCCAGCTCGTCGATGCGCCGCTCCAGCGCCGCGCCGCGCAGGCCGTGGAGCTGGCCGGCGTAGCGGACATGCTCGCGGGCGGTGAGGCGCGGGTAGAGCCCCTGGGCGTGGGCCAGCACGCCGAGCCGGGCCTGCGCCGCCAGCCGGTCGGCGGAGAGATCGATGCCGTCGACGGTGGCGGTGCCGGCGTCGGGGGCCATCACCCCGTAGACGATCCGCAGCGCGGTGGTCTTGCCGGCGCCGTTGGGCCCGAGCAGCCCGGTGATCTGCCCGTCGGCCACCGTGAAGGAGACGCCGCGCAGCGCCTCCACGTCGCCGAACCGCTTCTTGACGTCGGAGAGGACGATCACGGCATGGGCCCCGCGAGGTCGAGGAAGAAGGGCTGCGGCCTGACGGCGTCGAGGCAGGTGGCGTCGAGGCCGTCGGCCTTGCCGGCGGCGATGAACCGCTCCACCAGCTTCGGCATGCAGCCGCGGCCGAGCGTGCCGTGCCCCTGCCCGGCCAGCGTCAGCTGCCGGCTGTTGGGGAGGTTCTTGCCGGCGATCGCGGCCCACTCCGGCGGCGTCACCGGGTCGGCCTCGCCGGAGAGCAGCAGCGTCGGCGCGGGGGAGCGGACCGGCTCGCGGAAGCTGGCCGGCATGGTGCCGTGCGGGAAGCGCTGGCAGGCGGCCCGGAAGGCCTCGCGCACCGAGCCTCCCAGGTAGCGGGTCCTGTCGACGGCCGGATCGTCGGGCGGGAACCAGGGCTCGTCCTCCGGGCAGAGCACGGCGAGCTGGAGCGGGCGGGAGATGGTCGCCTGCACGTCGCGCCCGGCCGAGAGCCCGAGCGCCGCCAGCGGTCCGGCGTCGCCGCGCCGCGCCTCGGCCAGCAGCGCCGGCAAGAGCGAGACGGTCTCGGGCGCGTAGGAGAGGAGCAGCACCAGCCGGCGCACCGTGCCGGCGTCGAGCGTCACCTGGCGCGGCGCCCCGGTGAGCGGGTCGCGCAGCGAGAGGGTGCGGGGCCCCTTCTCCAGCGAGGTGACCAGCGCGGCGAGATCGCCGGCCGGGTCGGGGAAGGCCTCGTGGCAGGCGGCGTCGGCGGCGCAGCGGGCCACCGCCAGCGTGAAGGCCCGCTGGGCGTCGCGCTCGAAGTGGCCGCCCACCGCCATCTCCAGCGGGGCGACGCCGTCGAGCACCAGGGTGCGGACCCGGTCGGGGAAGCGGCGGGCGTAGACCAGCGCCGCCCGGGTGCCGTAGGAGCTGCCCACCAGGTTGACCCGCTCGGCGCCGATCGCATCGCGCACGAGATCCAGGTCGCGGACGAAGTCCTCGGAGCCGTAGCGGCGCAGGTCGGCGGTCCTGGAGAGCTTCTCGGCGCAGGCGGCCACCAGCGCCAGCTCGGCCGCCTCGCTCCGGTCGACCGAGTCGGGCGCCGAGAGGTCGCTGCAGTCGAGCCGCGCCGAGCTGCCGGTGCCGCGCTGGTCGATGAGCACGATGTCCCGCTTGCGGGCCACGCGGGCCAGGGCGTCGGCCACGGCCGGGTAGATCTCGGTGGCCGCCTGCCCGGGGCCGCCGGCCAGGTAGAAGACCGGGTCGGGCTCGCGGCCGCCCGCCTCGGCGGTGATCACGGCGACCCGCAGCGAGAGCTTGCGGCCGGCCGGCTGGTCGTGGTCCTCGGGGACCTCGAAGGTGCCGCACCTGGCCGGGATGCGGGTGGCCAGGAACGGGTGGGCCAGCTGGCAGCTCACGAGCGTCAGCCGGCTCACGGCGGCCGGCGCCGCGACGGGGCGGGCGCGGCGGGACTGGATCAGCCCGAAGAGGCCGAGCCCGACGGCGGCGACGACCAGGAGGAGCCGGAGGCGCTGGCGCATGGCCGGTGTTCTAACGCCTTTCGAAGGCGCCGCCCACCTCGCCCGCGACCACCCCGAGCACGATCAGGGCGCCGCCGGTCCAGCCGAGCGGCCCGAGCTGCTCGCCGATGAGGAGCCAGCTGAAGGTGGCGGCCGAGGCCGGCTCGAGCGCGTAGATGAGCGCCGCCCGCACCGCGCTGGTGTGGCGCTGCGCCCAGTTCATCACGAAGAAGGCGCCGGCCGTCATCAGCAGGCCGGTGAAGGCGACGGTGCCGGCCAGCTCCGGCCAGCGGCCGGCGTCGAGCCGGGCCCCCTCGAGCGGGATGAGCAGCAGCGACCCGGCCAGCACCACCGCCACCTGCAGCAGCGTGAAGGGGACCAGCGGGTGGCGCGGCGACCACTCGCTCGTGAAGGCGACCTGGAGCGCGTAGGCCACGGCGCAGCCGAGGGTGAGCAGGTCACCGAGCAGCACGTCGGGGCCGGCGGCGTCGCCGAAGGGGCGGGAGAGCAGCGCCACCCCGACCACCGCCAGCGCCACGCCGCCCCAGGCCGAGACCGTCACCGGCCGGCGCAGCGTGAAGCGGGCGATGAAGGGGACGAAGAGGACGCAGAGGCCGGTGAAGAAGCCGGAGCGGGCCGGGGTGGTGAAGCGCAGGCCGAAGGTCTGCAGCGAGAAGCCGGCCAGCATGAAGAGGCCGAGCCAGAGGCCGTCGCGCCAGAAGCCCGGGCCGACCTTGTCGCGCCGAGCGAGCGCCACCAGCCCGAGCGCCGCGGCCGCCAGCGAGAAGCGGAGAGCCAGGAAGACGCCGGGCGAGGCGATCTCCAGCGACCCCTTCACCAGCGTGAAGGTGGAGCCCCAGAGGAGGGTGAGGAGGAGCAGCGCGAGATCCGGCACGCGGCCTTGTAGCCGAAGGCGGGGGGGTGGGGCCAGCGGTCTGAGCGACCACGGCATGGGGCTGGGGCGGCTCGGTCGAGGAGCGACCGGTTCGGGGCGTCGACAGGTGGTCGCGCAGTCTCGAAGGTGGGGGGGTGCCGCTCCTGCTCCTGCTCGCCCTCGTCGGTGCCACCCCGGAGGTTCCGACCGAGGAGGCGCCGCTGCCGGCGCGCCACGAGCTGGCGCCGCCGCTGCTCCACGCCTGGCCGATCCCGGTGGAGAACCGCGCCACGCCAGCCAACTGGTGGCTGCCGGCGGTCGAGACGGTCGGCTTCGTGGCGGCGCTCAACCTGTTCAACCGGAACTTCAGCTCCGACCCGACCTACCAGGTCACGCCCCGGACCGCCTGGAACCAGGTCACCAGCCGCTGGGGGTGGGACGGCGACGGCTTCCTCACCAACCAGTTCGCCCACCCGTACCAGGGGAGCCTCTTCTTCAACATGTCGCGCTCGCTCGGCCACGGCTTCTGGTGGTCGGCCGGCAACGCCACCGTCGGCAGCTACCTCTGGGAGGTGGCGGGTGAGCTGGAGCCACCCTCGTTCAACGACCAGATCACCACCACGGTCTCCGGGGCCTTCCTCGGCGAGATCCTCTTCCGGCTCTCCAGCCGGATCCTCGACGCCGGCGGCGCCGCGCCGAGCGTGGGCCAGCAGCTGGCGGCGGCGGCCGTCTCGCCGGTCGCCGGCCTGAACCGGGTCCTCTACGGCAACACCTACCGGCCCTACGGCTTCACCAGCCACCCTGCCTTCGGTCGCCTCAAGCTCGGGTTCCAGACCGCCGCCGATCTCAGCCCGTCCCCGACCGGCTTCACCAGCCGCATCCGCCAGGTCTCCCTTGGCGGCGAGCTGGTCTACGGCATCCCGGTCGGCGACTGGCCGTTCGAGCTGCCGTTCGACGCCTTCGACATCACCGTCGACGTGGCGCTCAACGAGAAGGCGAGCACCCGCGACGCCATCGGCATCCTCTCCATCCACGGCCTGCTGGCCGGGACCAGCTACGGCTCGGGGCGCTCGCGCGGTCTCTGGGGGCTCTTCGGCACCTACGACTTCATCACCCCGGCCGCCTTCCGCGCCTCCTCGGCCGCCTTCGGCCCCGGCACCACCGGCCAGCTCCTGCTCGGCGGCCCCTTCGCGGTGCAGGGGACCGCCATCGCCTCGGTCGGCTTCGGCGCCGGCGGCGCCACCGCCTTCGGCACCCGCGACTACCACTTCGGCCTGCAGGCGGTCGGCTACGGCTCGGCCCAGCTCTTCCTCGAGGACCGGCTGCGGCTGCGCGTCACCGGCCGGCAGTACTTCACCTCCGGCAACCTCTCGCCGGAGCCCGAGTCCTGGGAGCGGACCAGCTTCACGCAGGCGTCGCTGCTCTGGCGGGTCTGGGGGCTGCACGCCCTCGGCGTCGAGTGGAGCGGGGCACGGCGCGCGGCCTTCTACCCGAGGCTGCCGGTCATCGCCGGGCGCTCCAACCAGCTCGAGTTCTTCTACTCCCTGCTCAGCGACCGGGGCATGGGGCTGGGGCGGCTGGTCGAGTAGGGGCGCGAGCGGCGGTCCGCGCCGCGATCAGGCGGCCCGCTGGAAGAGCCAGGCGCCGTCCTCAACGACCCGCACCACCGCGCCGCGATCCTCCAGCACCTCGAGGTTGGCCACCGTCTCGCTCATGGTGAGGAAGGCGTCGGTGGCGCTGGCGCGCGGGAAGAGCGCCTGGCAGAGCGCCCAGCCGCTGAGCGGCCGCTCGGCCAGCAGCCCCAGCAGCCTCTCCTGGCGCTTCCCGTAGAAGCCGCGCAGGTTGTCGATGAGGGCGCGGTGGCCGCCGAAGCCGGGGCCGTGGCCGGGCAGCACCAGCGAGACGTCGAGGGCGCGGGTCCGCTCCAGCGACTCGAGGTAGACCGAGAGCGGCCGGTGGACCGGCGCCCCGTCGGGCCCAAGCTCGATGAGCGGGTTGGGCGAGATCTTCTCCAGCAGGTGGTCGGCCGGGAGCAGCACCCCCTGCTCCGGCGCCCAGAGGCAGATCAGCCCCGGGGTGTGGCCCGGCATCTCGATCACCTCGAAGCGGAGCGCGCGCCCTTCGATGATGGCGCCGGCCTCGACCGTCTCGACGTCCGGCACCCGGCGGGCCAGCCGGGAGGAGCCCTCGCCGGAGGCGGCCATGGCGGTCAGCACCTCCATGGGGACGCCCAGCTTGAAGAGGTGGACGCCGTAGAGGGCGTGCTGGTCGCGCAGCCGCGGGCCGCGCTCGTCGAACTTCATCAGGTCCCGGGGGTGGGCCTGGACCGGCAGCCGCTGGCCCGGGTTGCCGGCCTCCCAGCGCTCCTCCACCCAGCGGGCCGCGCCGTAGTGATCGACGTGGCCGTGGCTCACCACGATGCGGCGCAGCTCCTCGAAGCGGAGGCCGAGCCGCTCGAAGCCGGCCGCGAGCGCTCCCTGCGCCGCCTCGGTGCCGAGGCCGGCGTCGAAGAGGACCAGGCCGCCGCCGGCCGCCTCGATGACGTAGACGTTGACCGGCCCGCCGGCCGCCACGAAGGGGATGGGGAGCGGCAGCCGGTGGACGCCGAGCGCCGCCAGCTCGCGCTCGGTCAGCCCCCGGCCCTCGGCCCCGCTCACTTCCCGGCCTTCACCTTTTCGACCAGCTCGGGGAGGATCTTGAAGAGGTCCCCGACCAGGCCGTAGTCGGCGATCTGGAAGATGGGGGCCTCCGGGTCCTTGTTGATGGCGACGATCACCTTGGAGCCCTTCATGCCGGCCACGTGCTGGATGGCGCCGGAGATGCCGACCGCCACGTAGAGGTCGGGGGCGACCACCTTTCCGGTCTGCCCGACCTGCCAGTCGTTGGGGGCCCAGCCGGCGTCGACGGCGGCGCGGCTGGCGCCCATGGCGCCGGAGAGGGCGTCGGCCAGCGCCTCGAGCGGCTTGAAGTCGCCCTTGGTGCCGCGGCCTCCGGCCACCACCACCCGGGCCTCGGTCAGCTCGGGCCGCTCGCTCTTGACCTCGGTGAAGGAGACGTAGCGGGTCTTGAGCGCCGGCACGTTGACGGCCGCCGCCTTGACCTCCCCGGCCGCGCCGGCCGCGGCCGCCGCGAACTCGGTGGGACGGACGGTGAAAGCCTTGACCGCGGTGGCCAGCTCGACGTCGGCCAGCACGTTGCCCGCCCACATGGGACGGCGGAAGAGCACGGCCGCCCCGTCGCCGACGAAGGCGATCACCTCGGTGGCCATGGCGGCGTCGAGGAGCGCGGCGGCGCGCGGGGTCAGGTCCTTGCCGTAGGCGGTGGCGGCGGCGCCCAGGTAGGCGGCGCCGACGGCCTTGGCCAGCTCGGCGACGACCGGGGCGTGGGCCTCGGCCAGCGGCGCGGCCAGCGCCTCGGCGTCGGCGACGTGGACGGTGGCGCCGTAGGCGGCCAGCGACCTGGCGGCCTCGGCGATCCCCTTTCCCAGCAGGACCACGTGGAGGGCGCCGCCGCTGCGCTTGGCCAATTGCTGGCCGGCGCCGATGGCGTGGAGGGAGGCCCGGCGGACCTGCCCCTTGAAGGCTTCTGCGATGATCAGGACGTTGGACATGGTGGCCTCGAAGGTCAGACGACCTTCGCCTCCTCGTGGAGCTTCTTCCAGAGCTCTTCGACGTCGGCGACCTTGAGGCCACCCTTGCGCGCCGGCGGCGAGGCCAGCGCCTTGATCACCACCCGGGGCGTCAGGTCGGCGCCCAGCGTGGCCGCCTGCAGCTCCTTCAGCTCCTTCTTCTTGGCCTTCATGATGCCGGGCAGCGAGGCGAAGCGCGGCTTGTTGAGCCGCAGGTCGCAGGTCACCACCGCGGGGAGCGAGAGGTCGATGGTCTCGACCCCGCCGTCGATCTCGCGCACCACCTCGAGCCGCTTGCCGTCGGCCGCCAGCTTGAGCCCCGGCACCTTCTTCTGCTCGGCCTCGCTCTCCAGGCTCTCCTGCTTGGAGGCGAAGGTCCCCTGCGGCAGGCCGAGCCGCGCCGCCAGGTACTGGCCGGCCTGGTTCTGGTCGTCGTCGATCGACTGCTTGCCGAGCAGGACCAGGTCGGGCTTCTCCAGCTCGTGGACCTTGGCGAGGATGTTGGAGACCACCACCGGGTCGAGCGGGCCGTCGTGGCGGACCAGCAGGCCGCGGTCGGCCCCCATGGCCAGGGCGGCCCGGATCTCGGTGGCCGACTTGTCGCCGCCGATCGAGACCACCACCACCTCGCCGCCGTGGGCCTCCTTGAGCCGGAGCCCCTCCTCCACGGCGATCTCGTCGAACGGGTTCATCTTGTAGTTGACGCCGTCGGTGACGATGCCGGAACCGTCCGGCTTGACTCGGATTTTGGATTCCGAGTCCTCGACCCGCTTCACCGTGACCATGATCTTCAACGCCATGAGTTCGGCCTCCTGATTCTGGAATCAGCCGGCGAGTATGCCCATCTGGTGCGCGCACTGCAACTCTAGACCAACCGGCTGTCCGACCGTCCGTGAAACCGGCCCCCGACCCCCCATTTTGCCGTGCAGCCCTTCACGCCCGGGCGATATGGATCGCCCCAGCCCCCTTTCCGGGTTCTCCGCGTTTCGGGGTTTCAACCATCACGACGGGAGTCCACCGCATGCGCAGACTGCTCCTCATCGCCGCCCTCCTCTGCTCCACCACCGCCCTCGCCGACACCAAGTCGGCCTTGAAGGGCGGCGGGGCCTACGGTACCGCCGGCTGTGGCCTCGGCTCGATGGCCTTCGGCTCCCAGCCCGGCGCCATCCAGATCCTGGCCGCCACCACCAACGGCACCTTCGCGAACCAGACCTTCGCCATCACCACCGGCACCTCCAACTGCGGCGCCGGCGCCATGGCCTCGGGCACCAGGAACTTCGTGGAAGCGAACCGCGAGGTCCTCGCCAAGGACATGAGCCGCGGGCAGGGCGAGACCATCGGCGCCCTCACCTGGATGGCCGGCTGCAGCGACTCGCACGCGGTCGGTGCGGCGCTCCAGGCCCGCTACTCGACCATCATCCCCAACGAGCAGGCCTCCTCCCAGCAGATCGCCGACAAGCTGCTCGAGACCCTCAAGAGCGACAAGTCGCTCGGCTGCCACATCTAGGACCGGCCGGACCGCGCACCACTCGCGCTGAAACTGGAATGAAACTGGAAGGGGAGTCCTCGCACGAGGGCTCCCCTTTCGTTTACCCTGCGGCTCCACCGTGCTCGCCCCGCTCCTGCTCGCCCTGGCCCTCGCGGCCGACCCCGCCCCGGGGGCCGCCGCTGGCGCCGACCCCGCCCCGGCGCCGCAGCTGCTCCCGCCGCTCGACCTGGCCGCGCTGGTGGCCCGGGCCGCCGAGCTGAAGACGGCCGAGGAGCCTGGCTGGCTGCGGCTCGGCCACTGGCGCTCGCGCTGGCTCCCTGGCGTCAAGGGTGATCCCGACGGCCCGGCCTTCTACCTCTCTCCCCGGGGCAAGACCGATCCGGCCGCCGAGCTGGAGGCGACGCTGGCCGGGCTGCTGGCGCCGCCACCCGCCGGCGCCGACGAGCTCGACGACCCGTACTGCCGCTTCCCGGCCCGGCTCTATTACCTGGCGGGCGCGCTCGGCTTCGACCCCACCCGGCTGCCGCCGCGCAGCTGCCCGAAGCAGGCCGCCTTCTTCGAGCGGGTCCAGGCCCGCAGCGTCACGGTGGTCTTCTCCAGCTACTACATGAACAACCCGGCCAGCTCCTTCGGCCACACCTTCCTGCGTCTCAACAAGACCGAGGCGCCGCTGCCGGGCAAGACCTTCGAGCTGCTCGACTACGGCGTCGACTACTCGGCCCAGGTCACCACCAGCAACGCCCTGCTCTACGGCTTCCAGGGGCTCTTCGGCCTCTTCCACGGCACCTACAATCACTACCCGTACTACTACAAGGTGCGCGAGTACGCCGACAGCGAGTCGCGCGACCTCTGGGAGTACGACCTGGCGCTGACCCCGCGCGAGGTGGCCATGCTGGCGGCCCACCTCTGGGAGCTGGGCGGCACCTGGATGGACTACTGGTACCTCGACGAGAACTGCAGCTACCACGTGCTCGGCGCGCTGCAGGCGGCGGCGCCCCGGCTCGACCTGGTCGACCGCTTCGCGTGGCGGCCGCTGGTGGTGCCTGCCGACACCGTCAAGGTGCTCTTCGAGAACCCCGGGCTGGTCCGCGCCGTCCACTACCGCCCCGCCATCCGCACCCAGTTCGAGGCCCGGGCCCGCGACCTCGACGCAGCCCAGGCGCTGGCCGTCGAGGCGCTGCTGCTCGACCCGGCCGCCCCGCTGCCACCCGGCCCGCCCGCCTCCGACGCCGCCGTGCTCGACGCCGCCCTCGACCTGCTCGACGTCCGGCACGGCAAGGGGCTGATCTACGAGACCGACGTCGCCATGGCCCACGCCCGCCAGGCGATGCTGGCGCGGCGCAGCGCCGTCCCGGTCCAGTCGGCCGCGCAGGTGATCGAGGCGCCCGAGCAGCGCCGCCCCGACCGCGGCCACGGCTCGCTCAGGCTCGGGCTGGGGGGCGGCCTGCTCGAGCCGCGCCGCGCCGGGACCGGCGGCTTCGCCAGCCTCGACCTGCGGCTCTGCCTCCACGACCTGCTCGACCCGCCCGACGGCTACCCGCCCGAGGCCGAGATCGAGTTCCTCCCCACCCGGCTCCGCTACGAGGGGGCGCGCGGCAAGGTGGCGCTCGACCAGTCGCAGTTCGTCCGCATCACCTCGCTCGCCCCCTGGACCCGCTTCGACCTGCGCAGCTCCTGGCACATCAGGGCCGGGGCCGAGGCGGTCCGCGACTCCGGCTGCACTTCCTGCGTCGCCATGGTGATCGACGGCGGCGCCGGCATGGCCGGGGCCGGCCTCGGCGGCGCGCTCCACGCCGCCCTCTTCGCCGACGCCTCGATCGAGGCGGCCCCCGACCTGCGCGGCATCGGCGGCAGCGGCTGGCGCCTCGGGCTCGGCCCCACGGCGCTGCTGCGGCTGCGGGCCGGCGCCCGGGCCGGCCTGCTGGCCAGCGGGAGCTGGCGCTGGCTCCCCGGCACGCCGACCCATGAGACCTGGACCCTCGCCGGGGCCGGGCGGCTCCACCTCGGCCGCGAGGTCTCGCTGGCGCTCGAGTACCGGCGCCGCCCCACCGAGCAGGCGCTCGGGCTGGCCCTCTACCTCTTCGACTCGCCGTAGCGCAGCGCCGGCTCCTCGCCGCGCAGCACCCGCAGCGCCCCTGAAGCCAGCGCCCGCAGCTCGTCCTCGCCCGGCAGCACCACCACCGGCGCCACGAAGGCGACGCGCCGCCGGATCGGCTCGACCACCTCGGGCAGGTGGGCCAGGCCGCCGGTCAGCAGCACCGCGTCGACCCGCCCCTCCAGCGCCGCCGCCAGGGCGCCGATCGCCTTGCCCACCTGCAGGTTCATCGCCTCGAGCAGCAGCGCCGCCTGCTGGTCGCCGGCCGCCGCCCGCCGCAGCGCCTCGCGCACGTCGCGGGTTGCGAGGTGGGCGTAGAGGCCGCCTTCGCCGAAGAGCCTGCGGCGCAGCGCCCCCCGCTCGGCGCCGGGGGCGAAGCAGAGGTCGATGAGCGCCGTGACCGGCACCGCGCCGGCCCGGTCACCGCTCATCGGCCCCTCGTCCTGCGGGTTGACGACGTCGACCATGCGGCCATCGCGGAGGGCCGCCAGCGAGATGCCGGTGCCGAGGTGGGCCACCACGAGGCGCAGCGAGGCGAGCGACCTCCCCTGCGCCGCGGCGTGGCGCCGGGCCACGGCGCGGATGTTGAGGGCGTGGGTGAAGCTGCGCCGCTCCAGGCCCGGGAGGCCGGTGAGCCGGGCCGCCGGCTCGAGCTCGTCGACCGCCACCGGGTCGACCACGAAGGCCGGGCAGCCGTGCGGGTCGGCCAGCGCCCGGGCCAGCGGGGCGCCGAGGTTGGAGGCGTGGTCGCCGCGCTCGGCCCGCATGAGGTCGGCCAGCATGGCGTCGTCGACCAGGAAGGTGCCGGCCGGGACCGGCGGCAGCAGGCCGCCCCGCCCCACCACCGCGGCGAGCGCGCCCGGCTCGACGCCGGCCTCGGCGAGGAAGCCCCGCACCGCCGTGAGGCGCGCCGGCAGCTCGTCCCAGCTGCGGGGGGCGGCGCCGGTCGAGAGGGCGGCGTGCTCCAGCTTCGCCTCGCGCTCCAGCGCCTCGCCGCGAAAGAGCCCGAGCTTGGTCGAGCCGGCCCCGGGGTTGATCACCAGCAGCAGCGGCGCCGACTTCACGGTGGGTCACCGGCGGCCAGCACGCCGAGGGCGATGGAGAGCAGCTTGTCCTCGGCCCGCTCCACCCGGCTCGGGATCAGCACCGGGGCGAGGGCCCCGACCACCACGTGGGCGACGCGGGCCCGGGCCAGCCAGGTGAAGGCCTTGCCGAGCGCGTTGCCGGTCTCGATGGTGGGGGCCAGCAGCACGTCGGCCCGGCCGGCCACCGGGTGGGAGATCCCCTTGGTCACCGCCGACTCGAGCGAGAGGGCGGCGTCGAGGGCCAGCGGCGGCGAGACCTCGCAGCCGGTCAGCTCCCCGGCGGCGTTGAGCCGGGCCAGCTCGGCCGCCTCGCCGGTGTGCGGCATCGCCTCCGTCACCAGCTCGAAGGCGCAGAGGCAGGCGATGCGCGGGCGCGGGTGGCCGAGCCGGTGGAAGAGGGCGGCGGCGTTCTCGATGATGGCCCGCTTCTGCGCCAGCGTCGGGGCCACCACGATGCCGCCGTCGGTGACGCCGATGAGGCGCGGCGGGCTGCCGAGCGGGTGATCGGCCACCAGCACGTCGGAGAGCAGCCGGCCGGTGCGCAGGCCGTCGGCGCGGTCGAGCACGGCGCGCAGCAGCGAGCCGGTGGAGAGCCGCCCCTTCATGAGCAGGTCGGCCTCGCCGCCGCGGACCATGGCGACCGCCCGACGGGCCGCGTCGTCGTCGTCGCTGGCCGGACAGAGCGTCCAGCCGGCCGGGCCCTCGCCGAGCGCCCGCAGCTGGGCCGTCAGCGCCGCGGGGTCGCCCACCAGGATCGGGTCGGCCAGGCGGCGCCGCTTGGCCAGCAGGGCCCCGGCGAGCGCCGTCTCGCTCTCGGCGGCGGCGATCACCAGCCGGCGTGGGCCCCGGGCGCAGGCCTCGGCGAGCAGCTGGTCGAGCGTGGTGATCGGCTTCAGGCGGTTTCCTTCCCTGTTGGACGGTGTTTGGAGCATGTCCGGCACCGCGGCCGCACCGCGGCCCACCGCCGCTTCGCAGCTTCTCCCTCGTTCCCGGGGCGGGCAAACAATTTCCCCGCGGCCTGACGCGGCGCGTCTGGCGTGTTGTATTGACTTGGCGGTCAAGGTGACCCAAATCAAGGAGGTCGCCCCGCCGCATCCGCCCACGGTCGTGACTGTCGGTCACGAGGAGAACCCGATGTCTCTTCGCCGAGCTGGAAGCCTGGTCCTCGTCCTCGCGCTGGCTGCCTGCAAGAGCGCCACGCAGGAGCCGCAGACCGCCGAGCTGGTCTTCGCCACCTTCTCCTCTCCCGTCATCCCGACGCCCAACGACCTGGCGCTGGCCCAGGTGCCGGCCGTCCCCTGCTCGGTGATGCCGGACGGCCAGGCCCAGCTGCTCTGCACCTTCGTGAAGGCCGGCGGCTGGCCCAGCGACCAGGAGGTCTCGATCTCCCTCCCCTTCAAGGCGGTCCGCTGGGACGCCACGCCGACCGCGTCGGCTCCCTACGGCCAGTACGTGGCGGCCGCGACCGCTCCGACCATCGACACCAACACCATCACCGCCTCGACGGTGACGGTGATGCGCGTCGACGTCAGCCCGCCGCGGGCCGTCGCCTACGAGGCGGTCTCGGCGCCCGGCGTCCTGACGCTGCACAAGCAGGCCGGCGCCAGCGGCCGGCGCTGGGAGCCGGGGGCCCGCTACGTCGTCGCGGTCCGCGGCGGCCCCAGCGGCGTCAAGACCACCACCGGCCTGCCGGTCGCCGCCGACTCGGGCGTCTCGCTGGTCATCGCCAACAAGGACCTGACCCTCACCGAGAACCAGCCGCTCGGCGCCATCCCCGACTCCAACGGGAGCGGCACCAGCGCCGACGAGATCGCCCAGCTCGAGGGGCTGCGCGCCGCCACCTGGCTGCCGCTCACCTGGAGCAACGCCACCGGCGCCTGGGCCCCGAGCTTCGCCGCCACCGTGACGCCCGCCTTCCTCGCCGTCGACGCCGCCTTCCCCCACGCCGAGACCGCCACCATCGCCACCTTCGGCACCGCCCCCGACGCCGGCCCGGTGGTGCTGATCGACCCGGGCTCGGGCGTGGCCCCGCTCCCCATCGACCTCTTGCGCACCAGCGCCGCCGGCACCGTCGACTTCAACCCGGCCTTCGGCCCGGCCGCGGCCGGCATCTCGACGCTCGACGGCTTCTCCACCACCGGCATGCTGCTGGCCCAGACCTCGGTGCCGGTCACCGCCGGCACCGTCAACGGCGCCAACGTCTTCCTCTACAAGCTCTCCGGCGGCGCCCCGGTGCTGGTCAAGGAGCTGAAGCAGGAGCTCGGCCGCGCCGCGCTCGGTGACCCCGCCGCCGACCCGGCCGGCGCCGGCTACGTCGCCGAGCCGGACGCCATCACCATCCCGGCCGGCTCCGGCGGTTGCCCGGTCGGCGCCACCGGCGGCTGCTCGCCGGCCATCGGCCTGCAGCCGGCCGTCTATGCCCCGGTGCCCGGCGCCGGCAACTTCAACCTGCCGCCCCTCGAGGAGGACACCCTCTATGGCGTGGTGGTCACCACCCGCGTCAGGGACGCCGCCGGCCGGGCCTTCACCCGCTCGACCGTGGCCAGGATCGTCCTCGAGTTCACGCACATCATGAAGGCCGATGGCGTCACCTCGGACCTCCCGGGCATCGGCAACGCCACCGCCAAGGCGCTCTACGACATGCAGGGTGCGCTGGCGCCGCTCTGGGGCCCGGGCGTCCTCCCCGCCGGGACCACCAAGGCCAACGTGGCCACCGCCTACACCTTCAAGACCCAGAGCATCACCGAGACCGCCACCAAGCTGGCCGCGCTCCCCTACCAGCTCGACTCGGCCATCTTCGCCGCCACCAACACCGTGGCCATCACGCCGGTCGCGCTCACCAACATCCCCTTCGCGGCCCTCCCCGGGGTGCCGACCACCGGCGTCAACGCCATCTACGACGTCACCTTCATGAGCGTCGACGCCATCGACAAGTCGAACGGCGCGCTCAACCCGGCCATCGCCAGCCCGGCGGCGCTGCCCGGCCTGCTCACGCCGCTCCACGCCCTGGTGGTGGTGCCCGACCCGGCCAACCCGGCCATCGCCGCCTGCCCGGCCGGCTACCCGGCCGGCCTCAAGTGCCCGATGCTGGTGGTCTTCGGCCACGGCCTGAGCAACAGCAGAGAGGACCTCCTCTCCAACGCGGCCACGCTGGCCAGCCACGGCTTCATCGCCGCCGCCATCGACTTCCCGCTCCACGGCCTTCGCAACTGGTGCAGCGCCGACGCCGACTGCATCACCGCCGCCGGCGCGGCCGGACCGGCCGGCTCCTGTGACAAGGGCGGAGCCTTCGCCGCCAGCGCCGGCCAGGGTGACACGGTCCGGCCCGGCGTCTGCTCCGGAGGGACCACGCCGCGTGTCATCGTCGCGGGCTCCACCACTGGGGAGCGGGTCGGGTCGCGCTACCTGATCAGCGCCAACTTCTTCCGCACCCGCGACGCCCTGCGCCAGAACGTGCTCGACGTCTCGGCGCTCACGCTGGCGCTCAACCGGCCGCCGGCCGCCGCCGGCTACGCGCCGCAGCCGGCCGCCGGCGCCAACCCGCTGGTCACCGCGCTCGGCCTGCTCGGCCTGGCGGTCAACCCGACCACCACCTACTACGAGGGGATCAGCTGGGGCTCGATCGGCGGCACCAGCGCCGTGGCCGCCAACCCGCGCATCAGCCGGGCCCTCTTCTCGGTCGGCGGCGGCACGCTGGTGAGCATCTTCACCACCGCCCCGGCCTTCCGCGGCAACGTCGAGGGGCTCTTCAGGTCGCTCAACCCGGCCTTCTCCTGGGACGCCGTCACCCCGGCCAACGCCGCCTTCGACCCGGCCGTGGCCGCCTGGTACCTGCAGATGATCAACGTCGCCACCTGGATCCTCGACCCGGGCGACCCGATCAACTACGCGCGCAAGCTGATCCGGCCGGGCGCCGGGATGGCCGACTTCCTGGCCGACCCGACGCTCGGCACGCCACAGGCGCCCAAGCAGGTGCTGGGCCAGGTGGCGACCGGCGACCTGGTGGTGCCCAACGCCAACAACTGGCTCCTCTACGGCCTGATGACCGCCCCCACCTCGCTCTACGTCTCCGGCACCGCGCCCGGCGGCGCGGTCTCCCACTCCATGCTCGGCACCATCCCCTCGGTCCAGGCCGACGCCGCCGGGTACCTGGTCACCGGCACGCCGACCGCCGCCACCATCACCCTCCCGTGAGGACGACGACCATGCGCACCCTCAAGAGCCTGCTCGCCGTCGCCCTGCTGGTCCCCGCCCTCGCCCTCGCCAACGGCTACGACGTCCCCAACGTCTCGCCGCGCGACCTGTCGATGTCCGGCTCGGCCAGCGCCGCGCAGAACGACGCCGGCGCCACCTACGGCATGTCGGCCGCGCTGGCCCGGCTGCCCGGCTTCAACCTCTCGTTCAACGGCTCCATGCTCGTGCTCAAGACCGACTGGACCGCGCCGGCCGGCAGCGGCCTCACCCCCGCGACCTCGAGCATCGACTTCGCGCCGGTCCCGCCGGTCTCGATCTTCGCCTCCTACGGCTTCGATCTGGCCGGCCATCGGGCCGGCGTCGGCTTCGGCCTCAACAACCCGGGCGGCGGCGCCGTCAACTGGGACGAGCAGTGGGCCGGCCGCGGCCGCATCATCACCGTCGACCGGAAGATCTTCGGCCTCTACCTGGCCGGCGGCGTCGAGCTGTTGAAGCAGATGCGGGTCGGCGGCGGCCTGGTCTACTACTACGGCACCGAGTACCTGAAGCAGGGGATCCAGCCCTTCCCCGACGCCTACGGCGAGCTCTCCACCAAGGGCGGCGCCGTCGCCTTCGACGTCAACGCCGAGGTGACGCCCTTCGAGTCGCTCACCCTGGCCGCCGACTACAAGTACAAGGGGACCATGAAGCTCGAGGGCGATGGCCACTTCCAGGTGCCGCCGGCGCTGGCCACCTCGGTCCAGGACCAGGGCGTCACCCACGAGCTGACCTACCCTGCGGTGCTCAACGTGGCGGTCGCCTGGCAGGTCGCCAGGCCGGTGCTGGTCACGGCAGGCGTCACCTACAACTGGTACGAGGTCTACAAGTCCGACACCTTCGTCGGCAGCAAGGGGCTGGTCATCGACGTGCCCCGCAACTACGACAACGGCATCACCTGGCGGCTCGGCGTCGAGTTCGCGGCCAACGAGCAGCTCAAGCTGCGGGCCGGCCTGCTGCGCGACCTCTCCGGCTTCAAGACCGACACCTACTCGCCGACGCTGCCCGACGGCAACTCCTGGGCCGGCTCGGTCGGCGCCGGCTACGCCTTCAGCCCGAACCTGACCGCCAACGCCGGCTTCTTCTACGCCGCCTTCGACAAGGTGACGGCCACCGGCACCGAGGCCTTCCCCGGCTCCTACCAGACCAACGCCTGGATCCTCTCGGGCGGCATCAGCTACCAGCGCGACCTGGCCGGCGGCGGCAAGTAACGGCGGCCCTGCGGCGCCATGCTCTTCACCCCCTTCACGCTCCGTGGCCTCACCCTGCGCAACCGCATCGGCGTCTCCCCGATGTGCCAGTACTCGGCGGTCGACGGCCTCGCCAACGACTGGCACCTCGTCCACCTCGGCGGCTTCGCCAGGGGGGGCGCCGGCCTGGTGATCTTCGAGGCGACCGGCGTCGAGCGGCGCGGCCGCATCTCGCCCGGCGATCTCGGGCTCTGGGAGGACGCGCAGGTCGAGCCGCTGGCCCGCGTCGTCCGCTTCGTCGAGTCGCAGGGGGCGGTCCCGGCGCTGCAGCTGGCCCACGCCGGGCGCAAGGCGTCGGTCCGGGCCCCGTGGGACCAGGGGGGCGCGCCGCTCACCGCCGCCCCGGGCTGGCCGGTGGTCGGCGCCAGCGCCCTGCCCTTCGCCGACGGCCACCCGGTCCCGGCGGCGCTCGACGAGGCCGGCCTCACCGGCGTCATCGCCGCCTTCGCGGCGGCCGCGAGGCGAGCGGTGACGGCCGGCTTCAAGGCGGTCGAGGTCCACGCCGCCCACGGCTACCTGCTCCACCAGTTCCTCTCGCCACTCTCCAACACCCGCGGCGACGGCTGGGGCGGCCGCTTCGAAGGGCGGACCCGGCTCACCCGCGAGGTGGTCTCGGCGGTCCGGGCGGCGGTGCCGGACGGCATGCCGGTGCTGGTGCGTCTCTCCGCCACCGACTGGGTCGAGGGGGGCTGGACCCCGGACGAGACGGTCGAGCTGGCCCGGCGGCTGCGCGGGCTGGGGGCCGACCTGATCGACTGCTCCTCGGGGGGACTGGTCCCGTACGCCAAGGTCCCGGCCGCTCCCGGCTACCAGGTCGGGTTCGCCGAGCGGGTGCGGCGAGAGGCGGGAATCCCCAGCGCTGCCGTGGGGATGATCACCACGCCGGTGCAGGCCGAGGAGATCGTCGCCGGGGGGCGGGCCGACCTGGTGCTGCTGGCGCGCGAGCTGCTGCGCGACCCGAACTTCCCGCTGCGGGCCGCCACCGCTCTCTCTGCCGAGGGGCCCTGGCCCCTCCAGTACCTGCGGGCCCGGGTGTAGGCCAAGGTCGGATCTTCTCCGGGTGAGATCGAGACCGCGTGAGATCGAGACTCACCGTCACCGATTTGGCACCCACGAGGGCTTGCGTCGAGGAGATGGCAAGATCATATTTGGGGTGTCTGGCGCTTCATGGGCGGGTCGGGCGGGACGGGGTGGCGCC
Source organism: Anaeromyxobacter sp. (assembly GCA_031388695.1). Lineage (GTDB taxonomy): Bacteria > Myxococcota > Myxococcia > Myxococcales > Anaeromyxobacteraceae > JADKCZ01. The sequence goes on from JANMRY010000037.1 coordinate 25,685, forward strand.
AGCAGGAGGCGGGCCCATGACGACCACGCAGCTCTACCAGCTCTACTGCCAGTCCTATGCCGAGTTCTACCGCGAGCATGGCGGAGTGCTGCTGCGCTCCCGGCGGCCGCTCAGCGGGGTGGAGGCGGCGGTGATCGAGTTCGCCGCCGAGGACGCCGCCAACGGCGCCTCGCTCCGCTCCCCGGCCCAGTTCGAGGCCTGCATCGAGTCCGGGCTCGACGCCCTGCTGCCGCTCGGCCTGCAGAAAGGCGCCGCCTAGCGGAGACCGACGCCACCGTCGAGGCCGGCTCCCGGAGCAACTTCAACTCAGCGCGATCGCCAGGGCGATGGCGATCCCCACCAGGCTCTCGCCGGCGATCAGGCCGGAGGCGACGGGCAGCACCAGCCCGGCGGCAGTGGCGGGGCGGAGCCGGCGCAGCAGCGCGGCGGTGCCGGCCCCCGCGAAGATCGCCACCGAGGACGGGCCGGGGATGACCATGCCGAGCCCCAGCCCCGAGGCCGAGGGGAGGAAGGCCTTGGCCCGCGCCGGGAGCGTCCGCTCCAGCACCGCGAGGAGCGCCCCCACCGCCAGCCCGGCCAGCACCGCCAGCCGGGCGGTCGGGTGGAGCCCGTCCACGCCGGCCGCCAGCACCCGCGAGACCCCGGCCCAGACCTGCGCCGACGGGGCCGGGAAGCGGTCGGCGCCGAGCACCGACGCCGTCGGCACCAGCAGGTCGAAGGCCGGGACCACCACCAGCGCCCCGACCACCGCTCCGAGCAGCTGGGCCGCCACCTGGGGCCGGGGCCGCGCGCCGAGCAGGTAACCCGACTTGAGGTCGGTGAGCAGGTCGGCGGCGTGCAGGACGACGCCGCCGGTCACGTTGGCCCCCATGACGTTGGGCACCAGCTGCCCCGGCAGCAGCCCGCCATAGACCAGCTGGGTGAGCGGGCCGAAGGCCTTGGTCGGCGTGGTGTCGGTCTCGCCGGTGATGCGCGCGGCCATGAAGCCCATCAGCACGCCGAGCGGGAGCGTCAGCAGGCCGACCCAGGGCGGGATGGCGAAGAGCTGCCACATCAGCAGCACCAGGATCGGCCCGAGCACCACCACCCCTGCCGGGAACCACCAGGCCGGCGGCTCGACGTCGTCGAGCGGGTCGCCGGTCACGCGCCGGCGCAGCGCGCCGCCGAGGCCGGAGAGGGCCTTCACCAGGCTGCGCCAGTCGAAGGCGACCGAGATCACGCCGGAGGAGATCAGCACGCCGGCGCCACCCCAGAGCGTCCACTGGACGATGGCCCGGTAGGTGACGGCCGGGATGACGCCGGCGGCCACCAGCGGCGGGGCCAGCACCCCGTAGGCGAGCAGCGCGCCGGCCAGCATCGACCAGCCGGTGCGGAGCGAGACCAGCGCGCCCGAGCCGGCCAGCAGGAGCGAGGTCTCCATGGCCAGCCCCCAGGCGGCCAGCGGCAGGCCGGCGAGGAGCAGGGGGAGCGAGACGGTGGCCGGGACGTGGAAGGGGAGGCCGGGGAGGTCCTTGGCCACCGCCACCAGCCCACCGACCAGCGCCGCCAGGCCGAGGAGCCGGGCCTGTCCGCCGCCGGCGCCGGCGCCGTGGAGGGCGCGGATGGTCTCGGCGGTGGCGATGCCGGTCGGGAAGGGGAGCTGCTCGCGGTTGATGAGCTGCCGCTTCACCGGGATGGCCACCAGCACGCCGAGCATGGCGATGGCGGCGAACCAGGCGACCAGCGCCGGGCCGGAGGGGCGCGGCGCGCCGAGCAGCAGCAGGGCCGGGAGGGCCGCCATGTTGCCGCCGCCGGTCATGTAGCCGGCCGAGGAGGCGACCGAGGCCATGGCGTTGTTCTCGAGCGGGCCGAAGGGGCGCGAGGTGAGCCGCAGCGCCGAGAAGACCCGGAAGGCGCCCCAGGCCAGGATGCAGGCGGTCACCGTGACCCCGAGGCTCCAGCCGGTCTTGAGCACGACGTAGAGGTTGGAGAGCGCCATCAGCCCGCCGAGCAGCACGCCCGAGAGGCCGGCGCGCAGGGTGAGCTGGGGCGCGTCGGGCTGGTAGGTCTCGGCGAGCCAGCGGCGCTCGCGGTCCTGCTCGGTCTGGTCCACCCCACACTTCTACGGCAAGCGGGCGGCGGGGCAAGCCGGATCGGTCACCGACTGGGCCCCGTCGAGTCCGGCTTCGCACCGCGGGCTGCCTGCGGCGTATCCTTGGGGGCATGCCCGGCACCGCCACCGCCACCATCAACGGCCAACCGATCGGCGTCGGGCCGCGGGAGACGCTGCTGCAGGCGGCGCTGCGCGAAGGGCTCGCCTTCCCGCACGGCTGCCGGGTGGGCGGCTGCGCCAGCTGCCGCTGCCTCCTCGTCGAGGGGCGGGTTCGCGAGCTGACCGTGACCGCCTACCTGCTCTCCGACGAGGAGCTCGACCGTGGCGTCATCCTCGCCTGCCAGGCGGTGCCGCAAGGGGACGTCCGCGTCGAGGTCGAGCTCAACCGGGCGGCCTGGCCGAACCGGGCCGAGGTCGAGATCGGGGCGGCCGCAAGGCCGGCGGCGGCCGGCGGCGCGAAGCCGGACGTGGCCGGACCGCTCCACTACCTCAAGTTCTCCCTCTTCCACGCCGTCGGCCTCTTCGCCGCCGCCGCGCTCTGGGCCGGCGGCCCCTGGGTCACCGGCGGCCTGCTGCTGGTGGTCGCCTTCTACCTGGTCGGCGACGCCCTCGGCGGCGACGACACCTCGACGCCCCGCTACGCCCACCCGACCATCCTCACCGTCCAGCTCTGGCTGGCGCTGCCGCTGCTCGGCCTCATCCTCCTCGCCGCGCTGCGTGGCGTGGCCGGCGCCAGCCCCGGGGAGCTGGTCTCGGCCTGGCTGCTGACCGGGCTGATGATCGGCACGATCGGCACCATCCCGGCCCACGAGCTGACCCACCGCACCTGGGATCCGGTCTCGCTCCTCGTCGGCCGCTGGCTGCTCGCCTTCAGCTTCGACGCCTCCTTCTCCATCGAGCACGTCCATGGCCACCACCGCTACGTCGCGACCATCGACGACCCGGCCACCGCGCCGCGGGGTCGGAGCGTCTACGCCCACATCCTCGCCTCCACCGTGCGCGGCAACTCGAGCGCCTGGCGCATCGAGCGGCGGCGGCTGGCGCGGCGGGGGTTCCGCCTCTTCAGCTGGCGCAACACGCTGCTGCGCGGCTACGCCATGAGCCTGGTGCTGGTCGCCGCCGCCTTCGCGCTCACCGGCTGGCGCGGCGCGCTCTTCTTCACCGCCTGCGGAGCCTGGGGCAAGGCGCTGCTCGAGATCGTCAACTACATGGAGCACTACGGCATGGTGCGCGACCCGGCCACGCCGGTGAAGCCGCGCCACTCCTGGAACACCAACCGCCGGCTCAGCTCCTGGAGCCTCTTCAACCTGACTCGCCACTCGCACCACCACGCGCAGGGCGAGGCGCCCTACCACGCGCTCCGGCCGCTGCCGCGCGCCCCCATGATGCTCAACGGCTACCTGACCACCATCGTGGTCGCCCTGCTCCCGCCGCTCTGGCACCGGCTCATGACGCCTCGCGTGCTCGCCTGGGACCGCGAGCATGCCAGCGAGGGGGAGCTGCTGCTGGCGGCCGCCGCCAACGCCCGCAGCGGGCTGCCGGGGCTCTTGTTACACTGCGCCCCCCGCACGGGGAGACCATGACCCACAAGACCGACGACGTCCGCATCAAGGGGATCCACGAGCTGGCCCCGCCCTCGCACCTGATCCGCGAGTTCCCGGTCACCGACCAGGCGGCCACCGCCGTCTACCAGGCGCGCCAGGCCATCCACCGGGTGCTCCACGGCATGGACGACCGGCTGGTGGTGGTGATCGGCCCCTGCTCGATCCACGACGTCAAGGCGGCCCGCGAGTACGCCGCCCGGCTCGCCGCCGAGCGGCTGCGCCACGCCGCCGAGCTCGAGATCGTCATGCGCGTCTACTTCGAGAAGCCGCGCACCACGGTCGGCTGGAAGGGGCTGATCAACGACCCCGACCTGACCGGCGGCTTCGACATCAACAAGGGGCTCCGGCTGGCGCGCGAGCTGCTGCTCGACGTGGCCGAGCTGGGGCTGCCGGCCGGCTGCGAGTACCTCGACATGATCACGCCGCAGTACATCGCCGACCTGGTCTCCTGGGGCGCCATCGGCGCCCGCACCACCGAAAGCCAGGTGCACCGCGAGCTGGCCAGCGGCCTCTCCTGCCCGGTCGGCTTCAAGAACGGCACCGACGGCAACGTGCGCATCGCCATCGACGCCATCAAGGCGGCGCAGGGCTCGCACCACTTCCTCTCGGTCACCAAGGGCGGCCACTCGGCCATCGTCTCCACCAACGGCAACGAGGACTGCCACGTCATCCTGCGCGGCGGGAAGACGCCCAACTACGACGCCGCCAGCGTCGAGGCGGTCTGTGCCGAGGTCGGCAAGGCCGGCCTGGCGCAGCGGCTCATGGTCGACGCCAGCCACGCCAACTCCGAGAAGAACCCGGAGAACCAGGTGGCGGTGACCGCCGACGTGGCCCGGCAGGTGGCCGGCGGCGACGCCCGCATCATCGGGCTGATGGTCGAGAGCCACCTGGTGGCCGGCCGGCAGGACCTGCTCCCCGGCAGGCCGCTCACCTATGGCCAGTCGATCACCGACGGCTGCCTCGGCTGGGAGTCGTCGGTGCAGGTGCTGGACGGGCTGGCCGAGGCGGTCCGGCAGCGCCGGCTCAAGGCGCGGGAGTAGGGCGCCAGCGCCAGAGCAGCGCCAGGAGCGCGATCACGCAGAGCAGCCCGGGCAGGCTCGCCTCGAGGCCGAAGCGCCCACCGTCGAGCCAGGCCGGGGCGAGGCCCAGCCCGGGGGTGAACAGGGTGGCCACCTGCTGCCCGCTCACGCCGAAGCCGAGGAGCGGGCCCTGCGTGAGGTTGGCCCCGAGGTGCAGCCCGATCGGCATGGCCAGGCTGCCGGTGCGGAGCCAGGCCAGCCCGAAGAGGAGCGAGGCCAGGAAGATGTTGGCGCCGGCCAGCAGCCCCAGCGCCCCCTCGGCGCGGAGCGCGTCGGAGTGGGTGAGCAGGAAGAGCGCGGCGATGATGGCCTGCGCCGCCCGGGGGCCGAGGCCGTCTCGCAGCCGCTGGAACAGGAAGCCCCGGAAGAGCAGCTCCTCGGTCACCACCGCCGCGGTGAGGACCATGAGGCCGCTCCAGAAGGCGGCGTCCGCGCCACCGCCGAGCCGCCAGCCGACCAGGCCGGTGACCCCGAGCAGCAGGGCCGGCACGGCCATCAGCAGGGCCCCGCCCAGCGCACCCGCCAGGAGCTGGCGCGGCCAGCGTCCGTCGAAGGGGCCGAGCAGCTCCCGGACCGGCGCCCGGCGCAGCCCCTGGCAGATGAGCGAGGCCACCAGCACCAGCCCCGCCTGCTCGTGGAGTGGCACGCCCGCGCCCTGGGCACGCGAGAGGAGCAGCAGCGGCAGGAGCAGGCCGGCGAGCACCGCGAAGAAGATGGCGATCCACCAGCCGTTGCGGAGCCTGCCGGCCTCGTCGAGGAGCGGGTGGAGCGGCCTGCGCATGCAGGACAGGTGGCACGAAGCGCCCCGGCGATGCAAGGCGCCGCCGCGTGATATGGCTTGAGCCACCGGTCCGCGCAGGACTCCCCCCCGGCCCGGAGATAGAGGTGAGGCCATGTCGAACTGGGAAGCCGATGCCGATCGCCTTCACTCCTGCGGCGCGCGCCACGCGCTGATCCTCACGCAGGGCAACTCCGCGCAGGGGCAGATCGCCGAGGCGCTGGCCCGGGCCCTGGCGCCGCGCCAGGTGCGCATCTCGGCGGCCGGTGCCCAGGCCGGCCGCGTCGACCCGCTCGCCAAGCGCGTCCTCGCCGAGCTCTCCGTGAACGTCGCCGAGGCCCACCCCAGGGCGGTCGGTGACCTCGACACCGCCGACGTGCAGGCCATCCTGGTGGTCTCGGAGCAGGACCCGACGCCGGCGGTGCTCGACAAGGTTCTCAAGGTCCACTGGCCGCTGCCCGACCCGGCCGCCGCCGGGGGGACCGAGGAGGAGAAGCTGGCCCGCTACCGCGCGCTCCGCAACGAGCTGCGCCGCCGGCTGATCCGCGTCTTCGCACGCGAGCTGGTCACCGAGACCGAGCCGGGTGACACCACCACCTCGATCGGCCCGGCCTCCGGCGGCGACCTCGACGCCATCACCCGACTGCTGGTCGGCTCGCTGCTGCCGTCGCGCGACGTCGGCGGGGCGCGCCAGCGCTTCATCGTGGCCAGCGAGAACGGCCGGCTCCTCGGCTGCGCCGGGCTGCAGGTGGCCGGGCAGGACGGCCTGGTCCGCTCCATGGCGGTCCACTGGACGCGCCGCAACGCCGGGCTGGGGAGCCGGCTGCACCAGCGGCTGCTCTTCGAGGCGGCGCTGGCCGGGGTCCGGACGCTCTACGTCGTCACCACCACCGCCGAGGACTTCTTCACCGGCCACGGCTTCAAGAAGGTGGCGGCCAGCGCGGTGCCGGCGGCGCTGCGGGCCTCGGAGGAGTTCACCGCCTTCGTGCCGGGCGGCAGCACCGTCATGTCGCGCCAGGTGTCGCCGGGCTGAGTCTCCGCACCGTCAGGATCTGCTCGGCACGGCCGACCGGCCCGAGCTCGTCGTGGAGCGTTGACGAGGTGAGCCCGATGCCGCCCTCGCCGATGGTGACCAGCGTGTCGAAGCCGACCCACCGGCCCGGGCCGCCCTGCGGCGTCCGGTGGAGGTGGACCGAGAGGTCGACGTTGGGGAAGGCCCACTGGCGCGGGTCGAGCCGCACGTTCATGCCGTTGGCGGTGTCGACCAGCCCGAGGAAGCCGGCCAGCGGCGTCGACGGCTCACCCTCCACCAGCGGAAGCGCCGTCCGCAGCCAGGCCTGCCCCTCGCCCGGCTCGCGCGCCTGCGCCGCCAGCACCTCGATGGAGCGGATGTAGCCGCCCGGCCAGGTCCCGGTGGCGCCGTGCGGGCCGCAGCCCTCGCGCGCCGCCATGGCTCGCGGCAGCCCGCCGGCCACGGCCGCGGTCTCCTGCGTGGCAAGCCGCCACCCCGTGGCCTTGACGACGTCGCGGCCGCCGACGCTGGCCACCGCCTCGATGAGCTCGATGGTCCGGCCCGGCCGCACGGTGCGGACCGTGACGGTGGTCGGCTCGAGGGGGATGAGCCCGAGGATCTCGTAGGTGATCCGGGCCATGACCAGCCCGGGGCGCGGCGCGTGGCGCTCGAGCGCGTGGGCGAGCAGCCCGGAGACCGGGGCCATGTGCTGCTCGTGGTCGTTCCAGGCCCCCTGGACGTGGACGGTCGGCTCGAAGCGGTCGGCGTCGAGCCGCCGGTAGTAGGCGGTAGGCACGGACCACCTTAACGCGGCGAACGGCACCCATACGGGTGGCCCAATCGGTTTCTCGAAAGCGCGCCTGCCCACCACGAGGTCGGCCCCGTAGGGTCGCTTGGTTCCCCCCTCTCCCCGAGGACGCGACCATGAAGAACCGAACGCTGGGATTCGCCTGGGCTGCCCTCCTGCCTGGTGTCGCACTGCTCGCCGCCTGTGGCGGCGGCGGGGCGGGCGCGCCGCCGCCCAACCTCCCCACCTTCATGATCAGCGCCAGCGACGGCAACAGCGGCTTCGAGCCGTTCCTCAGCGACGGCACGGCGGCCGGCACCCGGCTGGTGAAGGACATCAACCAGGTCAGCCCCTCCCGCCCGAGACCCGACGCCACCGGGAGGGCACGGCGACTGGCCGTGATCGGAGAGGTGACCTACTTCTCCGCCACCGACGGCCGCAGCGGCCAGGAGCTCTGGAAGAGCGACGGCACGGTGGCGGGGACGGTGCTGGTCAAGGACATCAAGCCCGGGGCCGCCTCGAGCGACCTCTCC
>JANMRY010000088.1:0-3980 GCA_031388695.1 Anaeromyxobacter sp.
TGGCGGTCTGGCTCTTCGGCGAGCCGTTCAGCCGGTGGCACGCCCTGGCCTTCGGCTGCATCTGGGCCTCGCTGGTGGTCTACACGGTGGACGCGCTCTCGCGCAGCCGCGACGACGGGCGCGCTCGCGGGGCCGTCCCCCCGCCGCCGGCCGTCCCCCCGGCCCCGGCGCAGGGCGGGCGACCGCCCAGGTAGGCGTTCAGGACCTTCGGGTCCTGCGCCAGCTCGGCGGCGGGGCCGGCGTGGACGATGCGCCCCACCTCCATGACGTAGCCGCGGTGGGCCAGCTTGAGTGCGGCGCGGGCGTTCTGCTCCACCAGCAGCACGGTCACGCCGGCCGACTGGTTGATCTCCCGGATGGTCTGGAAGATGGCCCGCACCAGCAGTGGGGCCAGCCCCAGCGAGGGCTCGTCGAGCAGGAGCAGGCGCGGCCTGGCCATCAGGGCCCGGCCGATGGCCAGCATCTGCTGCTCGCCGCCGGAGAGGGTGCCGGCCAGCTGCTTGCGGCGCTCGTCGAGCACCGGGAAGAGCCGGGCGATCCAGCGGCGCGTCTCCTCGATGCCGGCCACGTCACGACGCGTGAAGGCGCCCAGGTCGAGGTTCTCCCGCACCGTCAGCGTGCCGAAGATGCGCCGCCCCTCGGGGGCCTGGGCGATGCCCAGGCGCACCAGCTGGTGCGCCTTGATGGTGTGGGCCGGCTTCCCCTCGAAGCGGATGGTGCCCCCGGTGGGGCGCAGCAGGCCGCTGATGGTCTGGAGGGTGGTCGACTTGCCGGCGCCGTTGGCGCCGATGATGGTGACGATCTCCCCCTGGCGGACCTCGAGGTCGATGCCGTGGAGCGCCTCGACGTTGCCGTAGGCGACGCGCAGCCCCTCGACCTGCAGGAACGGGCCGGGGTCGCTCACGGCGCCTCCGTGCCGAGGTAGGCGGCGATGACCCGCGCATCCTTCTGGATCACCTCGGGGGTGCCCTCGGCGATCTTCTTGCCATACTCCATCACCACGATCCGGTCGCAGGCGCGCATCACCAGGCTCATGTCGTGCTCGATGAGCAGCACGGTGATGCCGCGCGCCTTGATCCGGCCGATCAGGCCGACCAGCTGGTCGGTCTCCTGCTCGTTCATGCCGCCGGCCGGCTCGTCGAGGACCAGCAGCCTGGGATCGGCCGCCAGGGCCCGGGCGATCTCGAGCCGGCGCTGGTCGCCGTAGGGCAGGTTCTTGGCCAGGACCAGGCCCCGGCCCGCCAGGCCGACGAAGTCGAGCTCGGCCAGCGACCGCTCCACCGCCCCCCGCTCCTCCCGCCGCTGCCCGGGGGTGCGCAGGAGCGCCGCGAGCAGCCCCGCCGAGGTGCGGCAGTGGCGCCCCGCCAGCACGTTCTCAAGCGCGGTGAGCTGCTGGAAGAGCCGGATGTTCTGAAAGGTCCGGGCGATGCCGAGCCGCACGATCCGGTTGGTGCGCAGCGAGGTGAGCGGACGCCCCTCGAACTGGATGGTCCCCTTGGTGACCCGGTAGTTGCCGGTGATGAGGTTGAAGGTGGTGGTCTTGCCGGCGCCGTTGGGGCCGATCAGCCCCACCACCAGGCCGGCCTCCACGTCGAAGCCGATGTCGTCCACGGCGGTGAGGCCGCCGAAGGTCTTGGTGACCTGGCGCAGCTCGAGCAGGGCGCTCATCGGGCCGCCTCGGCGCGCTCGGCGTCTTTGCGCCGAAAGCGCACCGCGCGCCAGGGAAGCAGCCCCTGGGGCCGGACCACCATCATCACCATCATCACCAGCCCGAAGACCAGCATGCGGGCGGTGGCCAGGTCGCGGAAGACCTCGGGCATGAGCACCACGATGGCAGCCCCCACCATGACCCCGGGGATCGAGCCCGAGCCGCCCAGGATGACCATGAGGAAGACCACCACCGACTCCCAGAAGCTGAAGGACTCGGGCGAGATGATGGTCATCTTGGCGGCGTAGATCGACCCGGTCATGCCGGCCCAGGCGGCGCCCAGCGCGAAGGCCATGAGCCGGTACCGGACCGTGTCGATGCCGCTCCCCTCGGCCGCCACCGGGTCCTCGCGCAGGTAGGTGAGGGCCCGGCCGAAGCGCGACTGCTCCAACCGGTGGAAGAGGAAGACGGTGACCGCCACGAAGCCCCAGATCAGGTAGAGGAACTCGTCCGGCTTGCGAATCTTCTGGCCGAAGATCACCGGCCGGGCGATGCCGAAGATCCCGTTGGCGCCGCCGGTCAGGCCGAAGACGTCGTTGATCAGGGCGATGCGGACGATCTCGCCGAGGCCGATGGTGACCACCAGCAGGTAGTCGCCGCGCAGGTGGACCACCGGCCGGGCCACCAGGAGCGCGAAGAGCGCGGCCAGCAGGCCGCTCACCGGCATGGCCCAGAGGATGGGGAGCCCCAGCCGCGTGTTGAGGATGGCCGCGGTGTAGGCCCCCACCGCGTAGAAGGCGGCGTGCCCCATGTTGAAGAGGCCGGCGTCGCCGAGGATCAGGTTGAGGCCGAGCGCCAGCAGGACGTAGAGGCCGACGCTGTTGAGCACGTCGACCTGGTAGGCGTCGAGGAAGCGCGGGGCGGCGGCCAGCGCCACCGCGGCCACCAGGTAGCCAATCAGGAGGCGGCGGCTCACGGCGCCCCTCGCCAGCCGCAGGGCGCGCTCATACCTTCTCGGCCACCCGCTCGCCGAGCAGCCCGGAGGGGCGCACGATGAGGATGAGGATGAGGACCCCGAAGGCGATGGCGTCCTTCCAGGCGATGGAGATGTAGCCGGCCCCCAGGGCCTCCACCACCCCGAGGACCAGGCCGCCCACCATGGCGCCCGGGATGTTTCCGATGCCGCCCAGGATGGCGGCGGTGAAGGCCTTCATGCCGTAGCTCCACCCCATCGTGAAGGAGATCTGGCCGTAGTAGAGGCCGACCAGCAGGCCGGCGGCGCCGCCGAGCGCCGGCCCGATGATGAAGACGATCTGGATGACCCGGTTGACGTCGATGCCCATGAGCCTGGCTGCCCCCTGGTCGATGGCGGCGGCGCGGATGGCGGTCCCGGTCCGGGTCTTCTGCACGAAGAGGTAGAGCACGGCCATCATGGTGAGCGACACCACCACCACGGCGATGCGCATGATGGGCACCGGCAGCCCGAAGAGGCTCACCGTGGTCTGGGGCAGCACGTCCGGGTAGACCTGGTAGCGGGCGCCGTAGATGAGCATGAGCGCGTTCTGCAGGAAGATGGAGCCGCCCAGCGCCGAGACCACCGCCGAGAGCCGCGGCGACGACTGCAGCGGCCGGTAGGCGGCCCGCTCCAGGATGACGCCCATCAGCGCCACCAGCCCCATCACCATCAGGGCCAGCACCGCCAGCCCGACTGCCAGCCCGAAGCGATCCTGCAGGGCCAGCGAGGTGAGCAGGGTCATGCCCAGGTAGGCGCCGTAGGTGAAGAGGTCGCCGTGCGCGAAGTTGATGAGCCGCAGCACGCCGTAGACCATGGTGTAGCCGAGCGCGATCAGGGCGTAGATGCTCCCGACCGCGAGGCCGTTGATGAGCTGCTGGGCGAACTGCTCCATGGAGGCGGCTCCACCGGCGCCGAAGGCCGACCCGGGGGCGACCCGCAAGCGGGCCGCCCGGGTCGGTGAACCTGCTCAGCTCACGGCTGCATCACGAAGCTGCCGTCCTTGGCCACCCGGTAGACGCGGTACAGCTCGCCGACCCGATCGCCCTTGGCGTTGAACTCGATCTTGCCGGTGAAGCCGGGGAAGGCCTTGAGGCTGCCGGTCAGGTAGGCGCGCAGGGCGTCGGCCTTGGTCGACTTGGAGCCCTCGATGGCCTTGACCACCACGCGGAAGCCGTCGCCGGCCAGGACGCCGTAGATGGAGCTGGGCGCCTCGCCGTACTTCTTCTGGTAGGCGGTCACGTAGGCCTTCGACTCGGCGGTGTCGAGGTCCTTGGGCACCGGCGGCGAGAGGAACTGGAAGCCCTCGGCGGCCTCCTT
>JANMRY010000090.1:0-4896 GCA_031388695.1 Anaeromyxobacter sp.
GTGGTTGGACATGACGCAGAAGGCGTGGAGCCGGATGCCGTAGCGCTGGGCGGCCACCGCGAGCACGAAGCGGAAGACGTCTGTGCAGAGCTTGGAGGGGCGCAGGAAGAAGCGGCGCTCCGAGCAGCGGTTGGAGACGAGATAGGTGGTGCCGGGCAAAACCTGGCGCGGGGCGGTCATGCAGCATGGCAAGGGCAGGATCCGTGCCGCGCAGTTCCCGCGTCATCCTTCGGGTTTCCTCAGAGCGACCCGGCCGAACCGCGGACCCCCGTCCGTTCCCCGGACCTCTCGGTCGGGGTCGACCCGGTCGGGGTCGACCGTACCCAACACTCGAGCAGTGCACCGTGGCGCCCCATCGCCTCGCTCGACACCAGCTCGAATTCACGGGGCATGGCCGCGCCAAGGCCACAGTGGACCGCGACCCGGGTGCCGACCGGGAGCTCCGCCAGCCGGGCCGCCAAGGCCGTCGCGGCGGCCAGCTTGTCGACAGCCGGGAGCACCGGATCGAGCCACTCGTCCGGCCCGGCCTCGCCCTCGGCGAACGGGTTGCAAACGTAGAACGCCTCGTACCGGTCGAGCGGCGCGGTGAGGACGTCGGCCTCCACGAAGCGTGCGTTCCCCAGCCCGAGCCGCCGGGCGGCCCCGCGCGCCACCCGCACCAGCCCTTCCCGCGCCTCCAGCCCGGTGAAGTCTACGCCGGTCACCGCCGCACCCACCAGGCAGAACTTCCCGGCCCCGGCGCCGAGGTCGGCGATCCGGCTCGCGCCACCCTCGGTCAACCAGCGCGCGGCACGCGCCGCCACCGCCACCGGGGTGAAGTGGAGCGCCGCCAGCGGGATCAGCCGCTCGCCGAAGAGCCTGTCGAAGCGTGCGTCTCCGGGCAGCAGCCCGCTGGCCAGCTGCCCGGCCAGGGCCGCCTCCCAGCCCGGCTCGTCTCGATCCCGCGCCACCGCCCCGGCCCCCGCCCTCAGCGCCGCTGGATCAGCTCGATCTTGTAGCCGTCCGGGTCCTGCACGAAGGCGATGACGGTGGTGCCATGCTTCATGGGCCCGGCCTCGCGCGTCACCACGCCGCCGCGCCGCTTGATCTCGGCGCAGGCCGCCGCCGCATCGGGCACCTCGAGCGCCACGTGGCCGAAGCCGGTCCCGACCTCGTACCGGTCGGTGCCCCAGTTGAAGGTGAGCTCGATGGCCGACTGCTCCGCCTCCGGCCCGTAGCCGACGAAGGCGAGCGTGAACTTGCCCTCGGGGTAGTCGTGCCGGCGCAGCAGCGTCATGCCGAGCACCTCGGTGTAGAAGCGGAGCGACCGCTCCAGGTCGCCGACGCGGAGCATGGTGTGGAGGATGCGCATGCGCTCGTCTTAGCGCGGCGCCAGCACGCGGTCGATGGTGACCAGGTCGACCAGCCCGTTCACGTTGTAGAGCGCCGGGATCACCTTCGACGCCGGGTGGCGCCGCCGCAGCTCGGCCACCTTCTCGGTGCCGGCCCGGTAGGCCGGCAGGTACATGCGCCCCAGCAGCGGGTGGCGCCCCCAGGCCCCGGAGAGCTTGTCGGCCCGCTCCGCCGAGCAGAGGAAGTCGCGCCGCAGCGTGGCCGCCACCTCGGCCTGCGGCCTCCCCTCCCGCCAGGTGAGCCAGGAGGACTGGTTCTTGGCGTCGTCCTGCAGCAGCGCCAGCAGCGTGCCGAGCTGCAGGTCGGCGTCGGGGAGCTGCTCCACCTCGGTGACCCCGAAGGCCATGAGGATGGCGTTGTTGGCGATCCCCTCGGAGAGGGCGGCGCCGCGGGTGTTCATGGTCAGCACCGTGGCCTCGAACCCGAGCCGCTTGCCGACGAAGAGCCCCTGGGTCCAGGCGAAGTTGGTGACGTGCCCCGGGACCACCTCGTGGCTCACCAGCTGGGCGAACTCCGGCACCGAGATCTCCAGCGAGGCGTTGATCTCGTAGGTGGCCTCGAACTTCGGCGAGCCGTCGGCGTGGCGGTCCCGCCCCACGTAGTTCATCGAGCCAGAGAACCAGGCGTCGGCGATGGGGAGGAAGGTGATGTTGGCGCGCGGCACGTCGCGCAGGGCGGCCGGAAGGTGCGGCACCAGGTGGCGCCGCGTCCCCTCGTCGAGCTGGGCGATGAAGGCGTCGGCCAGCTGCCCGATCGACTTCTTCGGCACCAGCCGCTCGCGCCGCCAGGCGTCGACCGCCGCCAGCAGCTCCTCCGGCGTCCCGGCCCGGTAGCCGGCCTTGGCCAGCAGCTCGGCGGCGCGCCGGCGCTTGGCCTCCGGCTGCGAGGGCTCCGGCGCCTTCCCGGTCGAGGTGACCACGCAGCGGTCGTAGTCGACCTTCGGCCCGCGCCCGGCCAGCTCGGCCGAAAGCTCCACCATCGCCTGCAGGCTGTCGGCCATGCCGCCGAGGTAGGCGCCGCGCAGGCCGCCCACCGCGCCGGCCAGCCGGGCCAGCTCCTTCACGGCGGCCCCCACGTCGACGGCGGCCAGGTAGGCGTCGAGGGCGGCCAGGTCGGGGGCCTTGGCGGCCACCCCGCCGGCCTTGCGCAGCGCCGCGGCCGCCGGGTGGGTGTAGGCGACCGGGAGCGGTTCGTCGGAGAACCAGCTGTCGGCGATGAAGCGGCCGGTGCCGGAGGGGTCGAGGACGTCCCCGCCGAAGATGGTGTCGATGCCGAGGATGGCGGTGGCGGTGGTCCGGGTCAGCAGGGGCTCGTCGATCATGGCCTCACCCTTAAATCAGGTGGCGCGAGATATCACGCCGATCCGCCCATGGGCCCCCGACGTCCCGCAACTGCTTCGACCGCGGGGGGATCTGCTCTACACTGCGCCGCGCGCCAACAGGGTCGGGGGTTCCCTCGACGCCTCGACGCCGGAGACCGGATGGAAGCCACCGAGACGAGATCGCTCCCCGAAAACGCCTACCTCCCGCTCGCCCCCGGCGAAACCTACCAGCCCGTCGTGCCGGCCGGCGCCACCGTCCCGGAGACCACCTGGCGCTCGGTGCTCTGGGGCGTCTTCCTCTGCGTCATCTTCACCGCCGCCTCGGCCTACTCCGGCCTCAAGGTCGGCCAGGTGATGGAGGCGGCCATCCCCATCTCGATCCTGGCCATCGGCCTGGGGCGGGTCTACTCGCGGCGCTCCACGCTGCTGGAGAACGTCATCATCACCGGCATCGGCGGCAACTCCGGCGCGGTGGTGGCCGGCGCCGTCTTCACCCTGCCGGCCCTCTACATCCTCAAGCTCGACCCGCACCCCTGGCAGACCATCTTCATCTGCGTCGCCGGCGGCATGCTGGGCGTCCTCTTCCTCGTCCCCCTGCGCCGCTACTTCGTGCGCGAGACCCACGGCCAGTTCCCCTACCCGGAGGCCACCGCCATCACCGAGGTGCTGGTGACCGGCGAGAAGGGTGGCTCGCAGGCGGCGCTGCTGCTGCAGGCCACCGGCATCGCCGCGGTCTACGACTTCTTCGTCACCACCTTCCAGGTCTGGAAGGAGACGGTCGATCTGCGCTTCCTGCCGGCCGTGGAGGGGCTGGCGCAGAAGGCCCGGATGACCCTCTCCTTCGACGCCCTCGGCTTCATCCTCGGCCTCGGCTACGTCATGGGGCTGCGCTCCTCGCTGCTGCTCTGCGCCGGCGGCGTGCTCTCCAACCTGGTGCTGGTGCCGCTCATCTGGTTCATCGGCAGCCACGTGCCCGAGGCGGTCTACCCGGGCACCAGGGCGATCGCCGGGATGGACGCCAACCAGATCTTCCGTGGCTACGTCCGGCTCATCGGGGTCGGTGCCATCGCCACCGCGGGGATCTTCGGCATCATCAAGTCGCTCAAGATCGTGGTCGGCTCGTTCTCCATCGCCATCAAGGCCTTCCGGGCCGGCGGCGAGCAGGCGCTGGAGCGGACCGACCGCGACGTCTCGGTGATGACCATCCTGGCCGGCGTGGTGCTCACGGCGCTGGCGGTGGCGGTCTTCCTCGGCAACCTCGGCGTCGGCGCCGTGGTGCTGCTGGTCGGGCTGGCGCTGGTGCTGGTCTTCTCCTTCTTCTTCACCTCGGTGGCCGCCAACGCCATCGCCACCACCGCCCGCAACCCGGTCTCGGGGATGACCATGCTGACGGTCATCGTCTCCTCGGTGGTGCTGCTCGAGTTCGGCCTCTCCGGCCGCACCGGCATGTTCTTCGTCATGGCCATCGCCGGCATGGTCTGCACCGCCCTCTCGGTCTCCGGGCAGACCGTCACCGATCTCAAGGTCGGCTACTGGCTCGGCTCGACGCCGCAGGCGCAGGAGCGGGTCAAGTTCCTCGGGGTGCTGGTGGCCGCGGCGGTCTCCGGCCTGACCATCGTGCTGCTGGCCCAGTACTTCCAGTTCGGCGAGGCGGCGCCCGGCGACACCCGCACCGTGCTCGCCTCGCCACAGGCCTCGCTCATGAAGGTGCTGGTGGAGGGCTTCATGAGCCACCAGCCGGTCGCCTACCTGCTCTTCGCCATCGGCGCCATCATCGCCGTGATCATGGAGATGCTCTCGGTGCCGGCGCTCACCTTCGCGCTCGGCATGTACCTGCCGCTCGAGCTCAACTCGCCGGCGCTGGTGGGCGGCTTCATCGCCCACTTCCTGACCCGCCGCTCCGAGAAGGTCGGCGGCGACGCCGGCAGGACCATGCGCGAGCGGGGCGTGGTGATCGCCTCGGGCCTGCTGGCCGGTGGGGCGCTCGGTGGCGTCTTCGGCGCCGCGCTGCGGATGATCCCGGGCTACCGCGAGGACTGGATCAAGCTCCCCTTCTACGACACGGAGTCGATCTCGCAGACCGTCAGCCTGCTGGCCTTCGCGGCGCTCTGCGCCTACCTCTGGTTCGCCTCGGTGAAGCGCGACCGGCCGGCCAGGCCCTGAGGAGCGCGCCACCATGACCA